>CAYGST010000586.1:0-3004 GCA_964352415.1 uncultured Planctomycetaceae bacterium
CCGGCGTTCTTCGGGGTGGTGGGCGCTGCCGCGGAGCTCGTGGGGGTCGCGGCTGTGTCTGCCTCCGGGGGCTCCGCGCCGCACGCGGCGAGGAGCGGGAGTGCGAGAACGAGCAGGGAGCGTGCGGGGAGGGAGGCGCGGAGCGTCATGGGAGCGAGGACGGATCGTCGGGAGTCGTGTTGGCGCGGGTGTTCAGC
This sequence comes from uncultured Planctomycetaceae bacterium, assembly GCA_964352415.1. GTDB lineage: Bacteria > Planctomycetota > UBA1135 > UBA1135 > JABACD01. The sequence goes on from CAYGST010000586.1 coordinate 198, forward strand.
CTAACGGCAAGAAACGCGCCGAGGCTCGTTCAGGGGTTGGAAGCATGGTCCGGTGACGATGCGGTGGGTGTGACGCGGGGAGCTGCTTCGCGCGCGGGACCCGATCGTGGAGGCGGTTCGGGGGTCGTGGCGTTTTCCTGACTGGGCGAGTGCAGACTCCTTGCGTAACCGGGAGCACGGAGTCGGCACTCGTCCAGTCAGGTGAAGTCCACGGCCCGGGCAAGCCACACACCCTCCGGATCAGGACGCCGCACCCAGGAAGGTGACGAGCGCCACCCCCCCCATCCCGCAGGCGAGCCCCGCCAGCCGCCGGCGGTTGACCGGCTCGTGCAGGATCAGCACGGCGAGCACGAAGGTGAACAGCGTCGCCGTCTGGTTGAGCGCCGCCGCGACCGAGGCGTCCGCGTACTTGAATCCGGCCATCCAGAGCCACTGCGACAGCAGGCTGCCGATCAGGGTCGCCGGCAACATCACGCGCCACACTGCGCGCTGCTTCAGCTCACCGAGCTGCCGGTTCTTGGGGCGCGCGAAGGCCAGCATGGTCGTCGTGCCGATCACGCCACCGAGCATCCGCCAGACCGTCGTCCAGACCACTGGCCAATCGTCCAGGAACGGCTTCACCATCACGATCGAGAGCGCCTGCGAGACGCAAGCTGCGACGCCCCACAGCACACCGGCCACGAGGCTCTCCCCCGCCGCGGCCTTCGTCTTCCCGACCAGCAACACCGCCACGAGGATCAAACCAACGCCGACGAGCTGCCAGACCGTGAGCCGTTCACCCAGGAGCAACCAGCTCAGCAAGATGATCGGCGGCGAGTAGGCCGTGTTCACGATCGCCTGGCGCCCCGCCCCCACGCGATTCAGGCACATGAAGAAGAACAGGTCCGCGAGCCCCACGCCGATCAGGCCGCTGAAGAGCAGCAGCGCGTAGTCCCCCGCGTCCACGCCCTCCGGCGCGACCTCCCCCGTGACCAGCAAGAGCGCCGCGAACCCGACCAGCGCCACCACGCTCTTGAAGAAGTTCAGGACGAGCGGCGAGACCGCCTCCCCCGTCTTGCGGAACAGGATGACCGCGATCGACCACGCGAGCGGAGAGAGGAGCGCACAGATCTCCCCCCAGTACGGGATGTCGGCCATGGAGGGCGAGCGCGCGCCGGATCAGCCGTCGAGCTCGGACCGCACCGCTTCGATCTTGTCCACGATGCCCTGGTCCTTGTCGGTCCGCGAGCCGAGGCGGATCGTCGTCGAGATGCGCTTGGTTCCCTTGGCGTGGAGCTTCTCGTGCACGCGCTTGAGCGCCTCGAAGATCGTGTCGTAGTCGCCCTCGATGTTCGTGCCGTAGCCGTGCAGGAGCACCGGCAAGCCCGTGTCGCGCAGGATGCTGTGGGCGAGGGCGACCTCCTCGCGAACGCTCGTGCGCCCGGTGGCGGGGACGACGCAGATATCGGCGATGACCTTCATGGCGCAGAGGATAGCGACGCGCGCCCGGGAGCGGCGGTCCGCCATCGCGAAGGCGCGCGCTTTCCCGCTATCCTCTCCCCCATGATTCACCCCAAGCTCCAGCGCACCGCGCTCCTCGCTCTGCTCGCCACGACGCTCGCGCCCTGGGCCGCGGCCGACGTTCGCCTGCCCGCGATCTTCAGCGACCACATGGTCCTGCAGCGCGACACCCAGGTCGCCGTCTGGGGCTGGGCCGATCCGGGCGAGGCGGTGACCGTCGAGCCCTCGTGGTCGGACGCGGCCGTCACGCTCGAAGCGGATGCGGATGGACGCTGGCGCACGGCGATCGCCACCGGCCCTGCTGGCGGCCCGCACTCGCTGAGCATCGCCGGCGCGAACCGCGTGACCTTCGAGGACGTCCTGTTCGGGGAGGTCTGGGTCTGCTCCGGCCAGTCGAACATGGAGTGGTCGATGGACGCCTGCCGTCCGCTCTACACCGACGTGAAGGCCGCCGCGAACCACCCTCAGCTGCGCCTGTTCGACCTCAAGCGCGCGTATTCGACCACGCCGCAAGAGGACTGCGAGGGCGCCTGGACAGCGTGCACGCCCGAGACCCTCGGCTCGTTCAGCGCCGTCGCCTACTTCTACGGTAGCGAGCTGCACGCCGAGCTCGGCGTGCCCGTCGGCCTGATCTCCACGAACTGGGGCGGCACCGTCTGCGAGTCGTGGACCAGCGAGGAGACGATCGCCGGCATGCCCGACTTCGACGGCCTGATGGAGATCGTGCGCGCCGAGCGCGAGCTCGCGGAGGGCTCGGAGGTCGAGCGCAAGGTGCGCCAGAACCACCCGACGGCCCTCTACAACGGCATGATCGCCCCGATCATCGGCTTCGGCATCCGCGGCGCGATCTGGTACCAGGGCGAGTCGAACCGCGGCCGCGCCGCGCAGTACCACGAGCTGTTCCCCGCCATGATCCGCGACTGGCGCGCGAAGTGGGGCCTCGGCGACTTCCCGTTCTACTTCGTGCAGATCGCGCCGTATCACTACCGCGGCGACACCGCGAGTCAGCCCGCGCTGCTGCGCGAGGCCCAGCGGCTCGCGCTGCGCACGCCGAACACCGGCATGGCGGTGACGATGGACATCGGCAACGAGCTGGACATTCACCCGCGCAACAAGGTCGACGTCGGACACCGCCTCGCGCTGTGGGCGCTCGCCAAGACCTACGGCAAGGCGGTCGGGCTCTGGTCCGGTCCGCTGTACAGCCACCTCGCCATCGAGGGCGCCGCGCTGCGTCTCTCGTTCGAGCACGCGGGCGCTGGCCTCTGGGCGCCCGGGCCGCTCGAGCACTTCGAGGTTCGCGGCGCGGA
>CAYGST010000586.1:3014-3250 GCA_964352415.1 uncultured Planctomycetaceae bacterium
GGCGTCTGGCACCCGGCCAGCGCGAAGATCGAAGGCGCGACCGTCGTCGTCACGGCGGAGGCCGTCGCCGCACCTGTGGCCGCGCGCTACGGCTGGGGCAATGCGGACTCCACGCGTCTGAAGAACTCCAGCGCGCTGCCCGCGTCCTCGTTCACGACGGAGACCTGGCCGGCGTCCCAGTGAGCCCACGAAGGCGCTAGGCTGGTCCGCAATGCGACGCCCCCAGCCCACGCGCG
>CAYGST010000587.1:0-3249 GCA_964352415.1 uncultured Planctomycetaceae bacterium
CGGTGGGGGCGTCCAAGGGGCGCGAGGGTAGCGGGGGCGAGTGGACGGAGGGACGCCGGAGCGCTCGAAGGCTTCCTTCTCCGTGGATTCGCAGGGCGGCGCGGGCGGAGAGGAGGGGCGTGCCCATGGCGCGTGCCGAACCTCCTGTGTGCCCGGGCGAGGACGGGTCTCGATCACGCTCGCCGCGCTTGCATCGGCGGCTGCAACTCGCCCCGTCACGCGAGCGTCAGGGTCGGGGCGTTTACCGCGGCGCGCGCCGCTCGAGCAGGGGACCGCGCTATCCTCATGGACCTCATGAAGCGCTGGATCATTCGCCTCGTCGTTCTCGTCGTGTTGGTCGCCGTTGGGTGGGTGATGAAGCAGATGCTGCTCCAGCGGGATCCGCTCGAAGTGCAGCTGATCGAAGTCGCGGTCGGCGACGTGGAGTCCACCGTCACCAACTCGCGCGCCGGCACGCTGCGCGCTCGTCACCGCGCGACGCTGTCGACCTCGGTCGGCGGCCGCGTCATCGAGCTGCCGTTCTCGGAGGGTGACCGCGTCGCTGAGGGCGACCTCTTGCTGCGACTGAGCTCCGGCGTCGCAACCGCGAGCCTCGTGCTCGGCGAGCGCAGGGTGGCCTCGGCCGAAGCGCTCCTCGCGGAGACTTGCCTGGTCGCGGAGCGCGCGGAGCAGGAGCTGAGCCGCAACGAGGAGCTGCGCCGCAAAGCGATCGTCTCCGAGGACGTGCTCGACGAGTTCCGCAGCCGCCGTGACCGAGCGCTGCTGGCCTGCGAGACGGCGCGCGCCCGCGTCGCCGAGGCGCGCGCGGACCGCGACCTGGCCGAGGCGCGCCTGCGGCTGACCGAGCTGCGTGCGCCGTTCGCGGGCGTGCTGGCGCAGCTCGACGTCGAGCTCGGCGAGTACGTCACGCCGTCGCCGCCTGGCGTGCCGCTGCCGTCGGTCATCGACCTGATCGACCCGGGCTCGCTGTACGTCAGCGCGCCAATGGACGAGGTCGACTCCGCGCGCATCGCCGTCGGGATGGACGTGCGCGTCACGGTCGACTCCTTCCGCGGGGAGGAGTTCCGCGGGCGCGTGGCGCGCATCGCGCCGTTCGTGCTCGACCTGGAGAAGCAGAACCGCACCGTCGACATCGAGGTCGAGCTCGCGGAGGGCACCGAAACGGCGAAGATGCTGCCGGGCACGTCGAGCGATGTGGAGGTCATCCTGCGGGTCGCGACCGGCGTCCTGCGCGTTCCGACCGGCGCGCTGCTCGAGGGCGGGCGCGTGCTGGTGCTGGTCGAGGGCCGGCTCGAGGAGCGTCGCGTCGGGGTCGGGCTGCGCAACTGGAACTGGACCGAGATCACCGGCGGCCTCTCCGCTGGCGAACGGGTCGTGACCTCGCTCGGCTCCGCGGACGTCGTCGCCGGCGCCGCGGCCGTCGCGGCGGGCGACGGCGCGGAGCGGCCGTGATCGAGCTGCAGGGCATCTGGCGCACCTACCGCATGGGCGGGGAGGAGCTGCACGCCCTCGCGGACGTGGACCTCACGATCCGAGCGGGCGAGCACGTCGCCGTGATGGGGCCGTCGGGCTCCGGCAAGAGCACCCTGCTCAACGTCATCGGTCTGCTCGATCGCGCCACGGCCGGGCGCTACCTGCTCGAGGGCCGCGAGGTCACGGACCTCGACGACGCGGAGCTGTCGCACGTACGCCAGCAGCGCATCGGCTTCGTGTTCCAGTCCTACCACCTCGTCCCGCGCTTCGACGCGGTCGGGAACGTCGAGCTGCCGATGGTCTTCGCCGGCGTGCCGCGCAGGGAGCGCCGCGAGCGCGCGGAGGCTGCGCTCGAGCGCGTCGGGCTGGCCGACCGGAGACACCACAAACCGGCGGAGATGTCGGGCGGACAGCGCCAGCGCGTCGCGATCGCGCGCTCGACGATCATGCAGCCCTCGGTGCTGCTCGCCGATGAGCCGACCGGGAACCTCGACTCGAAGAGCGGGACCGCCGTGCTGGAGCTGCTCGACGAGATGAACGCGGCGGGGCTGACCCTGATCGTCGTGACGCACGACCCTGCGGTGGCGCGCCGCGCCGACCGCGTGATCGTGCTCGACGACGGGCGGCTCGTGCGCGAGGTGAAGGGCGAGGCCGTCGTCGATCTGCAGCAGCTGTTCGCCGGGCTCGGGGAGGCGCGCGCGAAGTGACGCTCGGGGTCCCGCTGACCTTCGCGCTCCAGGCGCTGCGCCACCATCGGCTGCGGACGGGGCTGTGCCTCTTGGGCGTGGCGATCGGCGTCACGGCCGTCGTGCTGCTCACCGCGCTCGGTGAGGGCGCCAAGCGCTATGTCGACGGCCAGTTCCGCTCGCTCGGCTCGAACCTGATCTTCGTGATGCCGGGCAAGACCGACACCCAGGGCAGCATGCCGGGCGTCGGCGGCGCACCGAACGACCTCACGCTGCAGGACGCCCGGGCCGTGGCTCGCGAGGTGCGCCAGGTGCAGCGCGTCGTGCCCGTCTCGATCGGCAGCGAGACGGTCTCGAGCGGGGAGCGCAACAAGCAGGTCTACGTCCTCGGCTCGACGAACGAGTTCCTCGCGGTGCGACGCCTGCGGCTCGCCGCGGGCTCGAACCTGCCGGAGCTGGAGTGGGAGCGCGGCGCGCCCGTGATCCTGCTCGGCGCGGAGCTCGCGCGTGAGCTGTTCCCCGGCCGCAGCGCGATCGGCGAGAACGTGCGCGTCGGTGATCGGCGCGTGCGCGTGATCGGTGTGATCGGCGTCGAGGGGCAGCAACTGGGACTGGACGTCGGCCTGATGGGGCTCGTGCCCGTCGCGAGCGCGATGGCGATGTACGACGAGACCACGCTGTACCGCATCATCGTGCAGGCGGAGGCCCACTCGGAGACCGACGCGATCGTCGCGCGGCTGCGCGACGTGCTGATCGGGCGCCACGACGAGGAGGACTTCACCTGCGTGACGCAGGACTCCGTGTCGGGTTCTCTGTCGTCGATCCTGCGCGTGCTGACGCTCGCGCTGGCGGGCATCGCCAGCGTCTCGCTCGCCGTCGCCGGCATCGGCATCATGAACGTCATGCTCGTCTCCGTCTCCGAGCGCACCGCGGAGATCGGGCTCCTGCGCGCCCTCGGCGCGGGCCGCGGTCAGGTGCGCGCGCTGTTCCTGGCCGAGGCGGCGCTGATCTCGCTCGCCGGTGGGCTGATCGGGCTCGGCCTGGCGTGGGCCGGCACCCGCGCCCTGACCCTGGGCTATCCCGACTTCGA
>CAYGST010000588.1:0-2279 GCA_964352415.1 uncultured Planctomycetaceae bacterium
CATCGGGACAGTCGGACGTGAACGTGGTGAACAGGAGCTGGCCGTCGGGGGCCAGGCGTTCTCTCAGTCGCGGCAGGAGCTCGCGATCGAGGTAGTTGACGACGACGATCAGGTCGAAGGTCTCTTCCGGCAGCGGGCCAGTCAGGTCGAGGGTCCGCGCTGAGACGGTGAGCGCGCGTTCCCGCGCTGCGGCGCGGAGACGCTCGAGGCCAACGGCGCTGACATCCCAGGCGCTCACCGCGAAGCCGCGCACGGCCAGCTCCAGGGCGTGGCGCCCCGTGCCCGCGGCGACGTCAAGCGCGCGTCGACCAGCGCCGGGACCGAGTTGGTCGAGCGCTCGCTCCACGAACGCATCGCAGGCGGGAACGACGTCCCACTTCGCGTCCTGGTACTTCGCGTCCCAGCGCTCGGCGTCGCTGCTCATCGGCAGAGTCCCGTGGAGCAGGGGCGTGCGCGGCGGTGTGATCGAATGGGGCGGGACATCGCCGGGGGAGTCTAGCAGGGCGCACGCAGCGACTCCCCGGTGCGGGCGCGCTGCGCGGGCTGACGCGCCGGCGTCGAGGCGCTACAACTCTCCCATGCAGATCGAGCTCCCCACGGCCGAGGGCCGACTCATCAAGCGCTACAAGCGCTTCCTGGCCGACATCGAGCTGCCCTCGGGCGAGATCGTCACGGCGCACTGCCCGAACACCGGCAGTCTGACCGGCTGCGTGCCGGAGGGCGCGCGCGCCATCCTGCGTGACAGCCAGAATCCGGCGCGCAAGCTGCGCTGGACCTTCCAGACGGTGGAGGTCGACGGCACCTGGGTCAACGTCGACACCGGGCTGCCGAACGGGCTCGTGGCCGAGGCGATCGCGGAGGAGAAGGTGTCCGAGCTCACGGGCTATCCGGAGCTGCGACGTGAAGTGAAGTACGGGACGGGGAGCCGCATCGACATCCTGCTCGAGCGCGAGGGCGAGCGCTGCTACGTCGAGGTGAAGAGCACGACGCTCGCCGCGGACGGGCGCGCGCGCTTCCCGGACGCGAAGACCGAGCGCGGTCGCAAGCACCTCGAGGAGCTGGCGCGCGTCGTGGAGGCGGGGGATCGCGGCGTCATCTTCTTCTGCGTCTCGCGCGCGGACGTCACGACGTTCTCACCGGCGGACGAGATCGACCCGGTCTACGGCGAGACGCTGCGGCGCGTGGTCGCCGCGGGCGTCGAGCCGCTCGCCTACGCAACGGTTGTCGCCCCCGATCGCTTCGACCTCGGCAAGCGCCTCGAGGTCGTGCTCTAGCTGACCGCCGAAGATGGCGCGCGTGGAGAGCACGTCGGAGTCGCCGGTGTAGGACTTCCGCAGTAGCCGATCGGAAGCTCTGGAGCGCGATCTCATCGCGCGCGCGCTGCTCCCGCGGCACGCGACGGCTCCCCGGATCGCGAACGATCGATTAGGGTAGTGGGAACTCGTTCACCCCTCGCCATCGATCGCCCCATGCTCCGTTCCCTGCTGCTCCTCGCCCTCGTCTCCGGCTCCGCGTCCGCCCAGGTGCACTTCACCGACGTCACGCTCGAGGCCGGCATTCGCTATCGCCAGGCGACGCTGCCGCTCGGCCTGCTCGAGATGCCGCAGATGACCGGCGGGGGCTGCGCCGGCGACTTCGACGGCGACGGCTGGGTCGACCTCTTCGTCACGCGGATGGACGAAGCACCGATCCTCTATCGCAACCGCGGACAGAACGCGAACGGCGCACACCTCGGCTTCGAGGACATCAGCGCGTCCGCCTTCGGCCCCGATGTCCAGGTCGGGCGATTGAACGGCGCGGCGGCCGCGGACGTCGACGGCGACGGAGACCTCGACCTCTACGTCACCGGGCTGTGGACGACGCAGTTCTTCCTGTACATCAACGACGGCGCCGGGCACTTCACCGAAGAGGCGGCTGCCCGCGGAGCTGCGCTGACTTCCGATACCCAGTTCCGCGGCTTCAGCGCGTCCTTCGGGGACTACGACCGCGACGGCGACCTCGACCTGTTCACAGCGGAGTGGGGTCACCTCGGCGCAGCGGTTCCCGGCCAGTCCTCGCACACGCGGCTCCTGCGCAACCTCGGTCCCGCGCAGCCCGGCTACTTCGAGGACGTGACCGACGCCGCCGGCGTCTCGCTCGAGGGCGGTCAGGCGTCCGGGCCCGCGGGCAGCTGGCTCGGCGTCTTCGCCTTCACGCCGCGCTTCGCGGACCTCGACGACGACGGCTGGCCGGAGCTGGCGGTGGCCGGTGACTTCAACACGAGCCGCCTGTTCTGGAAC
>CAYGST010000588.1:2289-3246 GCA_964352415.1 uncultured Planctomycetaceae bacterium
GAGGGCACGTTCAGGGACGTAAGGCTGGCGGCGGGCGTCGGCACGGACAGAACGGCATGGGCGCCACGATCGCAGACCTGAATGGCGACGGCCGCCTCGACTGGTTCGTCACCTCGATCTACGACCCGATCGACACCTGCGGCCAGGGGCAGTGCAACTGGGGCCCGACGGGCAACCGCCTCTTCCTGAATGCGGGCCAGCGCCAGTTCGTCGACGGCACCGACCTCGGCGTGCGCGACGGCGGCTGGGGCTGGGGAGCGACCTCGCTCGACTACGACAACGACGCCATCGCCGACCTCGCGATGACGAACGGGATCGTCTTCCCTAACGGGACCCTCGAGGACCCCTTCAATCACGACGTCACGCGGCTCTGGCGCGGGAACGGTGCGGGCTTCGACGACGTCGGCGCCTCCTGCGGCATCCTCGACTCGGGCTCCGGCAAGGGGATCCTGTGGCTCGACTACGACCGCGACGGGGACCAGGACCTGTACGTGGTCAACACGGCCGAGTCGCCGGTGCTCTACCGCAACGATGGGGGCAGCCAGCGCCACTGGCTGCAGCTCGAGCTGCAGGGCTCGGGCCTGAACACCCACGCCATCGGCGCGCGAGTGAAGGTCTGGCGCAACGGCGTCCCTCGTCCGCAGGTCCAGGAGATGAACGCGAGCAGCAACTACCTCAGCCAGAACGAGCCGCTCCTGCACTTCGGTCTCGGCGCCGTCGAGCGCGTGACGCGCATCGAAGTGCGCTGGCCCGGCGGCGCGACGACGGTGGTGAACGACGTCGCCTGCGACCAGCGCTTGACCCTGATCGAGCCTTGAGCGGCTGCGCGGGATAGGCTCTGCGCCCGATGGCCCGCGCTCTCCGCTCTGGATCCTCGTTCCCCGTGGCAGCGCCGACTCGTGCTGGGGCGCTCGCCGTGTGGACCTCGATCGTCGCCGGTCTCGCTGGCTGCGGGGC
>CAYGST010000589.1:0-3236 GCA_964352415.1 uncultured Planctomycetaceae bacterium
ACGTTCATCCGGCGCTCCTGGCTCCGGAGGCGAAGACACGCACCCTCGCGACCGCTCGTGCCAATTGCGGTTGCCTTGTCTTCGCTTCCGGAGCCGCGGAAGAGAAAGGGCCGACGGATGCTCGGGTGCAGTATTTCCTCTTTTGAATCCAATCCAAGGAAGCAGAGACAATGGGACTTAGAGTTAACACCAACATCGCCTCGATGACGTCGCAGCGTAACCTCAGTGCGGTTACGGGACGCCTTCAGGGCAACTTCGCGCGCCTGTCCTCGGGACTGCGCATCGCCAGTGCGTCGGACGACGCCGCGGGCCTCGGCATCTCGGAGCGCATGCGCGCTCAGGTCAAGGGCTTCGGTCAGGCCGGCCGTAACGCCCAGGACGGCATCTCGCTTGCGCAGACCGCTGAAGGTTCGCTCAACGAGGTCAGCAACCTGCTGAGCCGCATGCGTGAGCTGGCCGTTCAGTCGGCCAACGGCACCCTGAACACGGCCGACCGCGCCGTGATCGACACGGAGTTCCAGGCTCTCGACGCCGAGATCCAGCGGGTCGCCACCGACACCGAGTTCAACGGCATCAGCCTGCTGGACACGGCGCAGACCATCGCGATCCAGGTCGGCATCGACTCGGGTCAGACGATCGGCGTGAACCTCGCCGACATGCAGTCCGCCGCTCTCGGCATCGCTGCGCTCGACACGACGAACACGACGAACGCCAACGCGGCGATCACGGCGCTCGACGCCGCGATCGACACGGTCTCGACCCGCCGCGGTTCGCTCGGCGCCGGCGTCAACCGTCTGCAGAGCTCCTACGCCTCGATCCTCAACGTGACCGAGAACCTCTCGGCCGCCGAGAGCCGCATCCGCGACGTGGACGTTGCCTACGAGACCGCCGACCTGTCGCGGAACTCGATCATGCAGCAGGCCGCGACGTCGGTGCTCGCCCAGGCGAACCAGCAGCCGCAGCTGGCCCTCAGCCTCCTCGGCTAGTCGGGTGCCAGGGCGGCCCCCCGTGGGCCGCCCGGTCCCCACACCTACGGAAAGGGGCTCCGCGCTCGCGGGGCCCCTTTTCCTCTTTCCGCGCGAACGCCTCGCGCCGCGGAGCCGGAACAAATTTCCGGTCGGCCTGCTTTCTGGCACGCCATCGAGTCAGCGCTAACGCGCGACCGGAGAGGCACCGATAACCCTCGGGAACCGCCCTCGCGCGGCCCGTGAAACCACGGACGAACAACGACCATGATCAGCTTCGGTGGACTTGCCAGCGGCCTCGACACGAACGCCATCATCCAGGCGATGGTGAACGTCGAGCGCGTACCCATCCAGATCCTCCAGGCCCGCCAGCAGACGGAGCAGAGCAAGCTCGACTTGGTCGGCACCTTCAAGGACCTGGTGAAGGGGCTCCAGGACAAGGCGGACCTGCTGCGCTCAGCGGACAAGTTCTACGCCTTCACGGTCACCACGAACGACGAGAGCGTGGCGACGTTCTCGGCCGGCGCAGGCGCCGAAGCGGGCTCGCACACGCTCGAAGCCCTCTCGCTCGCGCAGGCCGACCGCTGGGCCTTCGACGGCGTGCTCGATGCGAACACCAACCTCGCGAGCGCTGATGGTGAGATGGTCGACTTCACCGTCGGCGGCACCAGCTACTCGATCGCGGTGATGCAGGAGGGCTCGAGCCTCAACGGAATCGCGAGCCAGATCAACGAACTCGCCGGCGACGACGTCTCGGCCTCCGTGGTGAACGTCGGGACCGACAGCTCGCCGAGCTACCAGCTCGTGCTGTCCTCCGACGAGACCGGTGAGGACGGCCGGATCACCGGCATCACGAGCACGATCGCCGGACTGAACATCGACGGCGCGGGCCCCGACGGCTCGGGCAATGCGCAGAGCGCCAACAACATCACCGTGGGCTCGAACGCGGTCGCGATCATCGACGGCCTGACCGTCGAGCGCGCGTCGAACGACTTCAACGGCGTCGTCCCGGGCGTGGACATCACCCTGCAGTCGATCGGGACCGGCCCGATCAACTTCACGGTCGGTGCGGACCAGGAGACGGTCAAGGAGCAGGTCCAGGAGTTCGTGGACGCGTACAACGCGGTCGTCGGCTTCGTCAACACGCAGAACACCTACTCCGAGGACGGCGGCGCGGGCGGCGACCTCTTCGGTGACGGCATCCTGCGGACCGTTCGCGATCGGATCGGCGCGGCGCTGTTCAACGTCTCGACGGCGGACGTGATGGCGGACACCGAGGGCTACAGCACGCTCAGCCTCGTGGGCATCAAGCAGTCCAACGACGGCATGCTCTCGATCGACGCGACGGTCTTCGACGAGAAGTTCTCCGAGAACATGGACGCCCTCGCCGACCTGTTCGTGGACACGGACGGCTTCGACAACGGCGGCGCGGTCGACGGCACGCCGGAGTTCTACGTCGACACGTCGGCGGACACCGGGCTGGCCGACAAGCTCTATCGAGCGCTCGACGTCATGTTCGGCTCCGTCGCGGATGGCCTGGGCAACAGCAACTCGGGCCTCTTCGACGCGAAGACAGAAGCGCTGCAGACGGCCATCGACTCGATGCAGGACAGGATCGACGACAAGGAGCGCTACCTCGAGGTCTTCGAGGCGAGCCTCGTCTCGCGCTTCGCGAACCTCGAGTCGGTCATGGCCGGCTTGAACGGTCAGAGCGCCGCGCTGCAGAACGGACTGGCGCAGCTCTTCCCGAACAACTCGTGACCCAAGCCACACAGCGATGAACAACCCGAAAGCCGCCGCCGCGTACCAGAACGAGCAGTTCGAGAACGCGCCCCCGCTCAAGATCCTCCAGATGCTCAACGAGGGTGCGATTCGCTTCCTGCGCGTCGCGCTCGGCAAGGAGACGGACGACCCGGCCTACCGCGACTACGTTCGCCGCGCGGAGGAGATCATCAGCGAGCTGCGCATGAGCCTCGACCACGGCCCGAACCCCGAGCTGTCGGCGAACCTCGAGAACCTCTACCTCTTCATGCAGCGCGAGCTGAGCGACGCGCTGCTCGAGGGAGAGAAGAGCGGCATCGAGAGCTCGATCCAGATCCTGAGCACGCTGCTCGAGGGCTGGAAGGGAGTCAACCTGACCGGCGAAGCCGCGTCACAGGTGAACCATGCCGGCTGAGGTCGCGCAGCTCGATCTGGCGATGAAGGAGCTGCTGGCTCTGCTCGCCGACCCGGATGCCGATGGAGTGCCCGCCGCCTGGCAGCGCTGCCAGG
>CAYGST010000590.1:0-3233 GCA_964352415.1 uncultured Planctomycetaceae bacterium
GGTCTCCTTGGGTGGGAGACGGCCGGTCAGGGCATGCACTACGAAGGCGACGCGCTCCGTGTCTTCGTGTGGGGCAGCTGACCCCAGAGGGTCGCCGCCCGGTGCTGCCCTACTCCCCAGAGATCAGGTTGCCCAGGAGGCCGCCGCCGCGCTGCACCTGACCCTTTCCACCGCCCGCGGCGCTCATCACGCGGTCCGCGAAGCGCGAGAACGGGGTGGTCTGGATGTAGATCTTTCCGGGGCCGCGGAGGATCGCGTAGAAGAGGCCCTCGCCGCCGAAGAGCATCGTCTTCACGCCCTTGATGCGCTGGATGTCGTAGTCGACGGACTCCTCGAAGGCGACGATGCAGCCCGTGTCGACGCGCAGCTCCTCGCCGGGCGCGAGCTCGCGCTCGATGACGTAGCCGCCGGCGTGGATGAAGGCGAGGCCGTCGCCGGTGAGCTTCTGGAGGATGAAGCCCTCGCCGCCGAAGAAGCCCGCGCCCAGGCGCTTGGTGAACGCGACGGAGATCTCGATGCCGAAGGCGGAGCAGAGGTAGGCGTCGCGCTGGCAGAAGATCGTCCCCCGGCTGAGGTCGACCGGCATGATCTTGCCCGGGTAGGCCGCGGCGAAGCCGACCTGCGCGCGGACCGAGCCGCGGTTCTCGAAGGTCGTGATGAAGAAGCTCTCGCCGCCGACCATGCGCTTGAGGCCGCTCATCAAGCCGCCGCCGGTCGTCGTCTCCATGTGGATGCCCGGCTCGAGATACATCATCGCGCCCGGTTCCGCGCGCACGCGTTCGCCCGGGTCGAGCGTGATGTTCACGGCCTGGAAGTCGTCACCGACGATCTCGTAGTCGACCTGATCGGCCATGGCTGTCTCCTTTCGTTCTTTCGCGGCTGCAGGGTTCGCGCTGACGGTGCGCCCCCAAATGGAAGCTGGGGCGCCTTCGAGCGCCCCAGCCTGCCATTCATTTCAGCTTCTCCCAATATTCGGGAGGCATGTCGTGGGCGATCTTCAGCGCGCCGTTGGCGCCGCCGTACATCGGCTCCTCGATCCGGATGACCTTGCCGCCGCCGAGGATCTTGTGCATCTCCTGCTCGATGGCGAGGTCCAGCGCTTTGATCTGGCTGCCGCCGCCCGCAAGCAGGACGCGGTTCTTCAGGCGCTCCTGGAACTCGGGGTCGAAGGTCGCCACCAGGTTGCCGAGGCCCTCGACGATCGGAGGGACGATCGAGCTGCAGGCTTCCTTCACCTGGTCGGTGATGTCGAACTCGGTCGGCTTGCCGTTGACCGGCAGGTTGACGCGGACGCGCTCGCTGGTCTCGGCCACCGTCGAGTGCTTCTCCTTGATCTCCTTGATCATCTTCGTGGAGAACTGCGCCTCGGGGTAGGCCGCCGAGATGAGCCTGGTGAGCTCCTTGTCGACGTGGTCGCCCGCGGTCGTCATCGTGACCTGGTCGGCGTCCTCCGGCATCGTGCCGTGCATCCGGCAGAGGTCGACGGTGCCCGCGCCGATGTCGATGACGAGGACGTCCTCGAGCATCTCGATCCCGTAGGCGACCGCGAACGGCTCCGAGCAGAGCATCACCGAGTCCACGGACTCGCGAGCGACTTCAATGATTGCGTTCTTGCTGTTGATGCTGGCCTGCGCGGGAGCGCCGATCACGGCGTAGACGAGCTCGTCCTTGCGCGGGAGCGCCATGCGAACGGCCTCGAGCAGGAGGTCGCGGGCGGCCTTCGTGTTGCCGTCCTTGTCGTCGTCGCCGCCTTCACCGCACTTCAGCACGCCGTGCTCCAGCGGGCGGTAGAGGTTCAGCGAGAGGCGCTTCTCGATGGCCTCGTCCCCGTAGAGGACGTCCTTCTTGAGCAGCTTGCGACTGACGACGTCCTTCGGGTATCCGACGAACGACGGCAGGGTGGCACGAACGCCGTTGCTCGCCGCGACCGAGGTGCGCGACGTGCCGAGGTCGATGCCGACGTAGAGGACGCCTTGGTCCTTCTCGTCCTTGTTGGTCTCTTCTTTCGACATGGGGAGGTCTTGGGATAGCAGTGGGGAGATTCAGTCTCCTTGCGACTGGGAGAGCTGAGTCCGCAGCTCGATGTTGGCTTCGAAGATCTTGGACATCATTTCCTTCTTGAGCTCGACGTCGTCCTCGACGTCCGCGAGCCCCTGTACGCTTCGGTAGATCGAGGCGACGCCGGTGTCGACGTTGCCCTGTGCCTGTCTGCGACGAAGAGCTCCTTCGGTCTCATCGAGCGCTTCGGTGACCTTGTTCAGCCGCCGCTGCAGCTGCGTCACCTGGTGCGCGTGCTGCTGGCGCATCTCCGCGTGCTCGGACTCCATCTTCCGAACGGCGAGGGCGAGCACCTCGTGGTCGCGCCCCCCGAAGTCGGGCATCGTCTGTCCCATCGACTTGAAGAACGACTCGAGCTTGGTGTCCAGCATGGACGCCAGCTGCGCGCTGACCTCCTTCGGATCGGTCGTCAGGGCCGGCAGGCTCTCGAGGACAGGCTTCGGAGGCACGTAGAACTCGAAGCGGTTTCCGCCGCGCGCGGTCGCCTGCTCGATCGCAGCGCCGGCTTCGTGGGTGATGCTCTCGAAGTTGACCTCTTCGTCCGCGCCGCGGAAGGTCAGGCCGATGCTGAGCGTGACCTGCACGCGCGCCTGGCCCTCGTCGAAGAGCAGCTTGGCCGTGTCGCGCAGCAGCCGCCCGGCGAGCGCGGGGCCGGCCTCGCGAACGGTGTGCGGGAAGATGGCGTGGAACGTGCCGCCGACCTTGTAGCCGAGGAAGTCGCTCTCGCGCGTGTTGCGCCGGATCACCGCAGTGACCTCGGCGAGGATCGCGTCGCGCGACTCGAAGCCGTAGAGGTCCCCGAGCTGATCGAGGCGATCGACCGCGATGCGCATCGCCATCACCGGATAGCGATACCGGGTCGCGCGCCTGCACTCCGCCCGCATGAGGCTCTTGACCTCGTCGGCGGTGAACAGACCGTCGTCGTCTCCGCTGAACGTGACGGGGGGGAACTCGGGCATCGTATGGCTGGTCAGGAGCGCCGTAGGGAAAGGAGTCGGCCGGCAGGCGCCCGCCTCCCTATCGACCCCGCACCAAGGGGCCTTGAGGGGCCCTCGGGGACAGAACCCACGCGGCGCCGAGCCGCGCCGCGCGGAGGTGGAATTTCTTTCCGACCTGGCTCACCCCTCGAGCAGCTCCTCCAGCTCCTCCATGGGGCCGGGCTCCGGGTCGAGGAA
>CAYGST010000591.1:0-3226 GCA_964352415.1 uncultured Planctomycetaceae bacterium
GAACGAATCCCACGGGGTTTCGAGCGAGCTCGTCGTCCGCACGGCCGAGCGCGCAGAGCCGGGCGGCGGCGCGCGCTATCGCCGGGGCGAAGCGCCAGCGAGCGACGTGCGCTTCGACCCCGCGCGCGGCGCGCAGGTCGAGCTGAAGCGCGTGCGCAGCGGCCACCTGCTCGTCCATCCGCTGGTCGAGGGGAAGGACGTCGGCTGGTTCATCCTCGATTCGGGTGCGGGGCAGGTCTGCATCGACCCGAAGGCCGCGGACACGCTCGAGCTGGAGGAGTTCGGCTCGGTGCCCGCCGTCGGCGTCGCCGGTGCGGTGCGCGCGAGCTACCGCCAGGGTCGCAAGCTCGCGCTCGGTCCGCTGACGCTGCTCGACCCGGTCTACGTGGAGATCGAGCTCAGCTTCCTCGAGCCGGCCTTCGGCGTCGAGATCGCGGGCATCTGTGGCTACGAGGTCTTCGCGCGCGCGATCGTCGACCTCGACCTCGAGGCGCAGACCCTGGCGCTGCACGACCCCGCGACCTTCAGACTGCCCGAAGACATCGATCAGGACGTCTGGGCGCCGCTGGTGCTCGACAGCCACATCCCGAGCGTGCGCTGCCGGTTCGAGGGCGAGCGCGAGGGGCTCTTCAAGCTCGACCTCGGCGACGCTGGAACGGTCAGCTTCTACTCGCCCGCCGTGCGCGAGCTCGGACTGCTGGAGGGTCGCGCGGTCGAGGCCTCCCAGGTCGGCGGCGTCGGCGGCTCGGGCAAGGCGAGCGTCGGCGAGCTCGCGTGGTTCGAGGTCGGTGGCCACCGCGTCGCGCCGCTGCGCGCGACGTTCAGCCAGACCGAGACCGGCGCGTTCTCGAGCGCGCGGGCCCTGGGCAACCTCGGCACGGGCATGCTGCAGCCGTTCCGCCTCGTGTTCGACTACTCGCGTTCGCGGCTGGCGCTGGTGCCGCGCGAGTGAGGTGAAGCGCGCGCGGGCGTCGTCCTGCTCCGCCCGCTACGCTCCTGGAATGCTCACCTCCCTTCGAAGCGCTGCCGTCCTCGTCGCCGTCTGTGTGGTCCCGGTCCTGCCGGCCTGTCGCTCGGGCGGCGGGGCGACGACGGCCGCGGCGTGGCCCGTCTCGACACCGGAGGCCGAAGGCGTGGATGGGGCGGCCATCGCGAACTTCGTCGCGGACGTGGAGGCGGGCCACTACGGCCTCGTCGATCACTTCCTGATGCTGCGCCACGGGAGGGTCGTCGCCGATCACCACTTCGATCGCGACTACGCCGCGATCTCGGCGCCGTACGCACCCGAGGACCAGCAGTACGACTACGACAGCCCCGACTGGCACCCGTACTACCGCGGCAGCGAGCTGCACTCGCTCCAGTCGGTCTCCAAGTCGATCACGTCGATCTGCATCGGCATCGCCATCGACGAGGGCCACATCCCCGGCGGCGTCGTGACGCCCGCCATGTCGTTCTTCGAGGACTACGAGGTGGACCTCGCGGACCCGCGTCGCAGCGCGATGACGCTCGAGGACCTGCTCACGATGCGCAGCGGGATCGACTGGAACGAGATGATCTCCTACGAGGACGAGACCAACAGCTGCCTCCTGCTCGAGGCGAGCGACGACTGGATCCAGTTCGTCCTCGACCGCCCGATGCGCGAGGCGCCGGGCACGCGCTTCGACTACAACTCGGGCGTCAGCGTGCTGCTCGGCAAGATCGTGCGCGTGGCGACGGGCCAGCGCATCGACGACTACGCGCGCGAGAAGCTCTTCGAGCCGCTCGGCATCACGGAGGTCTACTGGAAGCAGACGCCGGCTGGCGAGATCGACACGGAGGGCGGGCTGTACCTCGCTCCGCACGACCTCGCGCGGGTCGCCCAGCTGTTCCTGCAGCGCGGCGAGTGGGAGGGCCGCCGGGTCGTCTCCGAGGCCTGGGTGGACGCCTCGGTGCGGCCGCACGTCGCGGACATCCGCCCGGACCTCGCCCGCGACGACCGCGGCTACGGCTACCAGTGGTGGGTGCCGGTGCACGCGAATGGCGAGGCGCTTCGGTACCAGGGCCGCGGCTACGGCGGCCAGTACCCGATCGTCGTGCCCTCGCTCGACCTCGTGATCGTCCTCAACGCCTGGAACATCCACGACGCCCCGGAGCGCTCCATGGACGAGGCGGTGCGGGATCTGCTGGTGCCAGCGGTCGACCCGCTCCGGTAGCGATGAGCGCACGGAAGCCGCGACGGGCTCGCTCTCGTCGCGGCGCCGCTCGCTACACTCCGCGCACCATGGCGACAGGTCCTCCTTCCCAGCGCGCGGCAGCCTCCGCGCAGGTCCGGCTCTGGCCGGGGGTCCCCGACCTCCGGGCGCTCGGAGCGTCGACCTTCTCCGACCTGATGGGGGACACGGACGGACTGGAGGGCGAGCGAACGGACGGTGTGATCTCGCGCAGCGCGGCGCGCACGCTCGTCCGCTATCCGCTGCCGGGCACGGTCCACTTCGCCGGCGAGAAGCGCACGCCGCCGCGCGGCGCGGGCACCGGCTTCGTCTACCTCGCGCGCTGGACCGGCGGCGGCTTCGCCGAGAAGGCGCGCGTGCGGCTGCAGGCGCCGCGCTCGATGAGCTTCGCGGCGCGCGCCTGGAATCTCTTCTGTCACCTGCGCGAGCACGGCGTCGGCACGGCCGAGCCGCTCGCGATGGGAGAGGAGCCCGGAGCGCTCTTCGCGGGTCGCTCGTTCCTCGCGACCCGCGAGCTCGACGGGATGCTGTCCCTGCCGGAGCTCCTGGCGCAGGGCCCCGACGCCGCGGCGCGGCGCCGGCTCGGCCGCGCGCTCGGGCTGACGCTCGCGCACGTCGCGGGCGCGCGGGTGGAGCTCCCGCAGCTCGAGCTGGACCAGATCTTCGTCTCGCGCACCGCCGGCGGCGACGGCTGCGCAGCGAATCAGCTGCAGGAGTTCGTCGGCCGCAAGCAGCAGGGCGGGACCTCGCTGCCCGTGTCCCAGCTGCCCGAGATCGCGATCGCCGTCGTGGACGGTGGGCGCATCCTCGACGAGTTCGGGGTGCGGGAGAGGCTCGATGGGCTCCAGCGGCTGGCCGCGCAGGTCGATGAGGCCTGGGAATGGACGCCGCGCGAGCTCCTGCGCATCGCGCGCCTGACGCTCGGCGCGGGCCTCCCGCGCGAGGAGCGCCGCCGCGCGCTGCGGCGCCTCGCCGCTCCCCGCTCCGCTCGCTGACGCCGTCCCGCCCTCCCCGAT
>CAYGST010000592.1:0-3222 GCA_964352415.1 uncultured Planctomycetaceae bacterium
CCATCGACCCGCGCCGCCGAGTTCGAGTCCTGGCTCGCCGCCGGGCGGCACGGGTCGATGGACTACCTCGCGGCCCACCGGGAACGCATCGTGGACCCCCGCCGGGTGCTCCCCGAGGGCCGTAGCCTCCTGGTCGTCGGCCTGGCCCACTCCCGACCGGAGATCCGCCTCGCGGGCGGCGGGCGGGTCGCTCGCTACGCGGGGGGCCGCGACTACCACAACTGGATCGGGAAGCGACTGCGGACCCTGCGGCGCCGCCTGGAGCAGGCCGGCCTGGCCGGGCCCTATCGATCCGTCGTCGACGCCGGCCCCCTCCTCGAGCGCTCCCACGCCGCCGTCGCCGGCATCGGGAGCGAATCGAAGGCGGGCAACCTCCTGGCGCCCGTCTTCGGCCCCTGGCTGTTCCTGGGCGAGCTGCTGCTCGGCGAGGAGCTCGAACCGGGCCCCGAGGAGGACGCCCCCCTCCCGAACTGCGGCACCTGCACGGCCTGCCTCGACATCTGCCCGACGGACGCGATCGTCGCCCCCGGCGAGGTCGATGCGCGCCGCTGCCTCAGTTACTTGACGATCGAGCACCGCGGCCCCATCGAGCGCGAACTGCGGGCCGGCCTGGGCGAGTGGGCCTTCGGCTGCGACCTGTGCTCGGAGGTCTGCCCCTGGGGCCACGGGGCGCCGGACACGAGCGCGCGGCTCGGTGACCACCCGGCCCTCGAGGCGGAGGAGCGCAGCCCCGGGGTGCTCGCTCGCTGGCTCGGCGAGCGGGAGGCCTTCTCCGAGCGCTTCAACGGCTCGCCCCTGCAGCGGCCGAAGCGCGAGGGCCTCGCCCGCAACGCGGCCCTCGTCCTGGGCAACCGGCCGAGCGAGGCGGGCCGGAGCGCCCTGCTGACCGCCCTGGCTGGCGATCCCTCTCCGATCGTGCGCGCGGCGGCGGGCTGGGGCCTGGCCCGCGGCCACACCCGGGACGCGGGGGTGCGGGCGGCCCTGGAGACCGCCGTCGCCCGTGAGCCCGATCCCGGGGCCGCCGAGGACCTTCGGGCCAGCCTGGCGGACGCCCCGTGAGGCCTGTCGCGGAACGTGGACAGGGACAGTCTGATGTTTCGAGCTCTGGACGGGGCGTGTCCAGGGGCCTGAACAGGGGCTGCAACCGTCGCCTCCACAAGGATTTGCGACCGCTTCGTCGGCACTCAGAGGGGTTCAACTCCCAATTGCAACATCCTATGGACCCCTCGAGGCGCTCGCCGCGTCCGAAGAAGGCAGCCCGACGTTCACGAACGTGGACGTCCGGCACCACCACCAGCCCCCCGGCAGAGGGGCCCGGCGATCCCCACAAGCCCTACTCTCACAACGACTTAGCCAACCTCTTGGGCACCGTTCCGCGCTTGGCCCCCCGCTTGCTCAGTGGGTCCAGTGTCGGCACGGCAAGGCTGGCACCTCTCGAAGACCAAGACAGCAAGGAACGACGATCATGATCAGCAACGACAGCGACTTCTACGGCGACCGCAAGTACTGCGACCACTGCAACAAGTACGTCAGCTACCTCATGAGCGTCGACACGAGCTTCTGCGTCGACTGCGGCAGCGCCGTCCACCTCTTCTCCAAGGGCGACTGGGAGAACTTCAACGAGTCCCTGAAGGACCGCCGCTCGAAGGGTGGCCGCCCCAGCAAGAACCGCCCGGCCAAGGGTCGCGAGTCCGCCTAGCTTCCGCCGCGGACCCATCCGGAGGCACGCCGGATGGTCCCGCAGGACCGCGCCCCCCGCTTCTCTCCTCTTCTCATTGCTTCACCCCGCGGATCCCTAGCCGGGCTCTCCCCGAGACCGGCTGCACGAGCCCGCGACCCTCATCTCTCCGAGGGTCGCGGGCTCGGCCCTTGTTGAGGGAGTCGCGTTCAGCGCGGCGCCCGACGCAGGCGCCCGAGCTCGGCCTCGGCCTCGGCCTGCCGCACTCGGTCGCGGCTGCCCGCGTAGTGACGCACGAGCCGCTGCCAGGCCTCGAGGTCGTCTCCCGCGACCCGGCGCAGGTTCTCCGCCAGCTCCTCGGCCGCCGCACCGTCCTTGATCTCGAGCGCCAGGTCGAGCAGCGCGATGTGCACCGAGACGCGCTCCGGCTCCACCCGGCGCCAGCGGTTCAGCGTCCGGCCGACCTCACGCAGGTTGCCCGCCTGGCGGTGGAGACCGATCAGGCGCGAGTAGACCGCGGCCTGGCGCGGGTCGTAGAGCAGGCGCGCCTCCGCGGCGCGGAGCTCCTGGGCGATCTGGTTGAGCTGCGTGAAGCGCGCGCTGGCCCCATCGCCCTCCTCGTCCTCGCCGAGGTCGTAGTGCACCTGGCTGAGCAGGAACCACGGACGTGGATCGAAGGGGTCGAGGTCGCGGGCGCGCTCGGCGGCGGCGAGGGCTTCCTCGACGCGCTCCTCGTCGAACAGGATCTGCGCGATCCAGGCGGCCGCGTTGGCGTGGGTCGCATCCAGCTCGAGGACGCGCCCGAGCTCCTCCAGCGCGGCCTCCGCTTCACCGAGGCGCATGAACGAGAGCGCCAGCCCGCGGCGCGCCTCCACGCTCTCCGGCTGCAGCTCGAGGACGACCTCGTAGTGCGCCCGCGCCTTGTCGTACTGGCCGAGGGTGTAGTAGCAGTGCCCGAGCGCGCGCGTGTCCGCTACGCGCTGCGGCGCCACGGCGAGGTAGCGCTCGAAGGCCACGATCGCGTCGCCGTAGCGCCGCAGGCGGAAATAGATCACGCCCGACTGGTGCAGCGCCGACGGGTAGTCGGGCGCCTCCTCGAGGAGCTCGTAGAGCGCGATCAACGCGATGGGCATGTCGCCGGCGACGTAGGCCTCGACCGCCCGGAGCAGGTAGGGCTGCAGCGCTTCGGGCGGCGTCACGTCCGCGTCCCACGACTTCCAGGTGCCGTCAGCCGCCAGAGTCCACTCGCTCGGCTGGCGCTCGAGGATCGCCGTGCGCGGGTCGTCGGGATCCGCGGGAGCGCTCGTCTCGCCGCTCTGCGCAGGCGACGTGCGGCCCGTGTCGCCTTCGTCCTGGGCAGCGGCCGGGGTCGCCAGCGCTGCCGGGAGCGCGCGAGCCGAGGCGAAGCTCGAATCCGCCAGGGCGAGGACGCCGAGCATGGACGTTGCGAGCGCGCGTCGCAGGCGGTCGTGGTTCAGAACACGCATCACTTCGCCTCCTCGACGCGCAGCACGCGGTCGACAGCGACGTCCGTCAGGACCTGC
>CAYGST010000593.1:0-3215 GCA_964352415.1 uncultured Planctomycetaceae bacterium
TACGGCGATAGTTTGGCTTACTGACTAATCTCAAGGATCTGGCGATCGCTGGCAACCCACAAATTGGTAAACCGAGTAATCGCATCACAGCCTTACCCGCCGCCATTGCCCAACTGAGCAACCTGCAAACCCTCTACCTCAGCTATAACCAGTTCAGTGAGCTGCCCGCATGTTTGACTCGATTTGCAAACCTTAAAGGACTGGGGTTAAAAGGAAATCCGATCCCAATCCCCCCCGAGATTTTGGCTCAGGTGTTTAATATCCCAGCCATTTTTGACTACTACTTTCAAACCCTCGACCCCAACGAAACTGAACCCCTCTATGAGGCCAAATTCATCATCGTGGGCGAAGGCGGGGCCGGTAAAACCACCCTCGCCAAGAAACTGCTTGACTCCACATACAAACTTGACTCCGAGGAGAAATCTACCGAAGGCATCGAGGTCCTGCGGTGGAACTTTGAGCAAGCTGACGATAAGCCTTTCCGCATCAATATGTGGGACTTTGGTGGCCAAGAAATCTACCACGCCACCCATCAGTTCTTTCTCACCAAGCGCTCCCTCTACGCCCTAGTCGTCGATACCCGCCAAGACAATACCGACCTCTACTACTGGCTCAATGTCATTGAGCTGTATGGCGGTGATAGCCCCGTCTTCATCATCAAAAACGAAAAGCAAGACCGCCCCTGTGAGGTCAACGAGCGCCACCTGCGGGGCGAGTTTACCCAGCTCGAATACACGCTGGCCATGAACCCCGCCACCCCTCGGGGCCTAGAGGAAATCGAAGCCCAGATCCAAAAGCGCATTACCCGCCTCGATCATGTTGGTAACCCCTTACCGAAGGTATGGGTAAGGGTGCGGGCCGCCCTCGAAAACTACGCCCAAAACTGCAACACCATCACCCTCGAAAAATACTGTGAGCTGTGCCGTATCAGTCAGCTCACCGATAAGCAACGGATGCTCAACCTCAGCAGCTATCTCCATGACCTCGGGGTGATTCTCCACTTCCAAAAAGATCCAGTGCTGAAAAATACCGTCATCCTCAAGCCAGAATGGGGCACCGCTGCGGTTTACAAAGTCCTAGATACCAAAGCCGTGCGAGACGACCTAGGCCGCTTTAGCCGCGACCAACTCGACACGATTTGGAACGAAAGCCAATATGCCGATCTGCGGGATGAGCTGCTGCAACTGATGATGCGGTTCAAGCTCTGTTATGAAATTCCAGGCCGTCCTCACCACTACATCGCCCCCCAGCTCCTCTCAAGCGAGCAACCCAGCTATGACTGGGACCAGAGCAATAACCTACTGCTCCGCTACAAATACGAGTTCATGCCCAAAGGCATCCTCACCCGCTTCATCGTAGAGATGCACAAGTTCATCAATGAACAGCGTGTGGTTTGGAAAACTGGCGTTGTTCTCAACAACAGATCCGCTCTCGCTGAAATTATCGAGTTTCATCATAAGGGAGAAATCCGCATCCGTGTTAGTGGTGCTCGTCCCAAAGAACTACTTGCTGTCATTATTCACGAAATCAATAAAATCAATGATTCTTTTGATGGAATTAAAGTCCACAAAAATGTTCCCTGCAACTGTCAAACCTGCAAGGGTGAACCAAATCCTTACTTTTATGTACTAGAGAAGCTGTATGAACGTGTTGCCAACAATGCCCCAACCATACAATGTGATCGCCCCCCTTATAATACTGTACTTGTCAACTCGCTGATTAACGAAAATACGCAATTCAATGAATCAATTGGTTTTCCTGTAATTATTCAAGAAACATCGCAGGAAGAGTTGATTGATACTCTACTTCCAGGAGTCAGTGCGCAAAGGATCGAAGTCCAGAAAAAAAACTGGCCACGCCAAGTGTTTATGGAAAAAATTACACAAAAGCAAGTGTTCATCTCCTATGCTTGGGGCCAAGAGGGAGAGGAAAAAGAAGAAATCGCCAACAAAATTGAACAAGCCTTTGAAGCTCAACCAGATATCGAACTGATTCGAGACAAAAACAATCTTGGTTACAAAGGCCCCATCAAAGCCTTTATGGAACAGATTGGGCAAGGTAAAGCCGTTGTAGTAGTGATTAGTGACAAATACCTCAAATCACCTAACTGCATGTTTGAACTGGTTGAAATCGCTGCCCAGGGTGATTTCAGTAAGCGCATCTTCCCAGTCGTATTAGGCGATGCCAATATATATGACCCTGAGGACTGCCTCGAATACCTCATCCATTGGGAAAACAAAACAGAGACATTATCTGAACGCTTGAAAAGCCTGAAAGATACTGCCCACACTAAAAGCTTTCATGAAAAACTCGAACTCTATAAACATATCCGCGCCACCATTGCAGAACTGACCGACACCATCCAAAACATGAACACCCTTACCACCAGAATCCATACTGAGTCAGGCTTCCAAGCCCTCATCGAAGCCGTCAGAAAATGCCTAGAACAATAACCGCTGCAACTCCCCACCCAACTTAAGACGGACTAGAGTTGAGCTTGGCCACCACATCAACAAAGCCAAATTCAGACAGCTTATTAACCAATAAAGTCTGCATCTCAGGGGCCACTTTAATCAGATTCCACGTAATCAGCGCCGAACCTAAATCCCCCTTATCAATATCAAACTCAAGGGCCATCACATCCGCCACATTCGCCGCCCGCCAAGCCCGATACTCCGCATTCTGTCGCCGCCATTGCCGAAAGCCATCAGAGTTCTTAGCTACGGTTTCAGGCTGTAGAGCAGCCCACTCAGCTTCAGTAATCGGGTCTTCGGCTCTCCCTATCTGTGGAGCCGCAAACGCGCCACCTTGAGGGTTATTTGAATCGTAATAAAGCATTCTTATATCTCCATATAGCCCAAAACATCGAGCGATGTCTGAGCCGTTGCATCGAAATATGCTCCCAGCCGTCGTGCCCATATTTGCCCATTTTCGGCAGGAATCCACAGATGGCAGGGGCCAGTGCCGAAACTGAAGCCCGATTGATAATCCCCCCCTGCATCGAATCCAGAAGAGCTACTCCTGTATGCCTGCCCTGTAGGGGCAGTGGGGTTAGGTTTCGTTGCGTCACTGGGTGCGGCGAAAGCTAACAAAAGGGGACTGCCAGCAGCTCCGCTATCCAGCCCAGGGATTAAAAAGCAATGGAGTAGATAATTTCCTGTTTGAGGGATGCTAGAGATAGCGTAAGTCGTGCCCGATGTGGAGATCGCCACATT
>CAYGST010000594.1:0-3211 GCA_964352415.1 uncultured Planctomycetaceae bacterium
GCGTCCAGCGGTGTGGGGGGCGGCTCGGGGGGCTCCATCGTCGGCATCCTACGCGCCTGCGGCTTCGAGCGGGCGACCCCCCGGATGCGAAAGAGCCCCGGTCCGCGGATCGCGGACCGGGGCTCCTGTGTCGTGTCCCGAAGGCTTCAGTTCTGGATCACGACGGCGTAGCCGTTCGAGGTGTTGAACGCCTGGGCGCAGGGCGAGGTCGCGACATCGCGGTACCAGACCTGGAAGTAGCGGGTCTCGCCGGCGTTCCAGCCGTTGGCGCCGATCAGGCCGCCACCCCAGCTGGCCTCGCCGGTCGCGCTCGAGCTCACGACGCCGAGGCGCGTCAGTTGACCGCCGGTGCAGAGGAGGCCGTCACCCAGGATCTGAGCGGTCGCGAGCTCGCTGACGCCCGTGAAGAGCAGCGCGGACTTGTTGGCCGGGAGCTGCGCGGCGTTGAAGGTCAGGGTGTCGTTCGAGACGCTCGCCGAGCCGAGGCCGTCGAGCAGGGCGCCGCTGCCGCTCGAGTTCTGGCAGCCCTCACCGGCGCCGCCGGCGTTGCCGCAGGGGCACATCGCGGCGCTGCCGTCACCGAAGCAGTAGGCGCTGCCGGTGCTCGCAACGACGCGGACGTTGTCGAAGCCGATATCCCAGTTCTCGCCGCCGTAGAAGAAGTTCGGGTCGCCCCAGAAGAACTTGGTCTCGGTCGTGTTGGTCATCACGGCGTTCCAGGCGTCGTTCGGGATGGTGCTGAACGTGTTCCAGCCGGCGGGCATCGTGGTGCTGGCCGAGTCGAACGCGAAGTCGAAGGACTTCCAACCGGCGCCGGGGGCGGGCGTGATGTCGCCGTTGACGAGCCAGATCACGTGGGTGCCGTCCGTCAGCATGAGCGACACGTCGCGGAACGAGTTGAAGACGGTCGTGTTCACGACCAGGTCGATGCCCATCGAGGAAACGCCGCGGCTGCGCAGGTCGCCGACGAAGTCGTTCGAGGCGTTCGTGCTCTTGACCTCGGGCGTGTTGAAGAAGTTGAGCGAGTCGCGGACGTGGGCGCCCGGGTTTCCACCGGCCAGCTCGACCGTGTCGTTGCCGGCGCCGAAGGTCCAGCCGGCGCTGTTCACGCCGCCGTCGAAGGTGTCGGTGAAGGACTGGGCGGAGGCCGTGGTGGCGGACAGAGCGAGGGCGGCGAGGCCGAGGAGGGTGCTGATGCGATTCATGGGAGTGCGTGTGTGCTGAAGTTGGGGGAGGGCTCTGCGCGGGCGGGATCCCTCGATCCGTGAGGGGATCGGAGTCGCGCTTGCGTGCGACGGGCGGAGTCTAGGGCGGCCACTGGAACTCATCTAGGAAGTTTCCTAGAAACATCTAGGCAAACTCGGAAAGCTGGCTCGGATAGCCCAGGAGAGCACTAGACTCAGCTCGGACCCCGTGAAGCCCTCGACGCGACCATGACCCCCGATCTCCACGACCTCCTTCCCGGCCACGACCTGCGAGCGCGGGTCTCGGCCCTCGGCGCCGAGCTCTCGCGCGATCTCGGAGCGGTCGTGGAGGCCATTCCAGGTGCGCCCAACGGCCCCCAGCGCCTCGCCCAGGCCCTCGGTCTCGACAAGGTCTCGGTCAGCCGCCTGCTCAAGGCCATGCGGAGCCGGGAGCCCCTCGCGATCGTCCACCACCTTCCGGGGCCCGAGCCGCTGCGTCGCTTCCTCAAGGCCGCGGGCAAGGCCGGCACGCCGGCGCCCCTCCGCGCGCACGAGGGGCGCCAGGTCGACGCCTTCGAGCGGCTGATCCGCGACGAGGCGGGGGACCGCGGCGCCCTCGGCTCGATCCTGAGCGCCTGGCTGCCCGAGGTGCGTCGCGAGCAGGAGCTGCGCGCGCGCCAGGCGGCCTTTCGGGCCATCGGGCAGATCCGCGGCGCGCAGGCAGAGTTCGATTACTCCGCCGTGCTGCTGTCTCCCTCGGTCGACGGCGAGGGCATCGACGTGGTCTGGCTGATCGGCATCGTCGCGCTCCAGCGCCTGCGCCCCGGCGCGACGGTCAAGTTCGACACGCGTCGCCTGGCGCCCTCGGAGGGCGCGCGCCGCCCGACCGACCTGTACGGCAACGAGATCGACGGCCCCGCGGTGCGCGGCGACGAGTTCATGCCGGAGAACCCGGCCCCGATCGAGGCGCGCAAGGTCGGGGAGGTCGCGCACTACGTGCTGGGCGACACCGGCTTCGGTCCCCGCTCGGCGGTGAACGTGCACTTCTGCGAGGTCAACCGCAGCGAGCTCCCGTCGGCGGTGCCGGCGGGCAGCGGCCGCCGCGCGTGGTTCTACCACGACGTGAAGACGTCGGTGAAGCGCAGCTGCTTCGACGTCTTCGTGCACCGCGACCTCTACCCGTCCGCGGATCCCGAGCTGCTGATCTACGACACGGCCCTCGACGGCGTCGCCGACGTCAACGACCCCGCGCGGGACATCGATCGGGTCGAGGGCATCGAGGAGCTGTCGCTGCTCGGGGCCGGCCTCGATCGCACGCCGATCGCCGAGCTGCCGCGCTACAGCGAGCTGCTCGACCACGTGCACGCGACGCTCGGCTGGGATCCGCGGGCCTTCCGCGGCTACCGGGTGCGCAGCGAGTACCCGGTCTACGGCTCGCAGATCACGCTGGCGTTCCGGCCACCGGAGCGGGAGTAGTCGAGGGGTTCGGGCTGCCGGTCGCGTCACGCCGCGGACGACGGCCAGAAGTGGACCGGAGATCGGTGCCGGGAGAGGGTAGGCTGCGCCAGCCTCGCCCCCGACCCCGCGCCGAATCATGTTGCTCGAGCTCCTGGATCCCTGTTTCGCTCTCCTCTTCGATGTCCAGGCCGGCGGTGGCGGGAGCTTCGGCGGCGGTGGAAGCAGCGGTGGAGGCGGCGGCTTCAGCAGCGGTGGAGGCGGCGGCGGCGACGGATTCGGGGTCCTGATCTACCTGCTGATGCGGCTCGTGTTCGAGTATCCCTTGATCGGGATCCCGCTCGTGATCGTCGCGCTGTTCCTCATGCGCAAGGGCTCGCGCAAGGGCTGGGCGCGTCACCAGACGAACGTGATCCGCGGCGCCGCGGGCGCCAGCATCGCCAACCGCTCGAAGGCCTGGGCCGACGCGATCCGCGCCGCGGATCCGGAGTTCGACGAGGCCGCATTCCTCGCCCGGGTGCGCACGGCCTTCGACAAGGCGCAGTCGAGCTGGTGCGCGCAGGACCTTGGTC
>CAYGST010000595.1:0-3193 GCA_964352415.1 uncultured Planctomycetaceae bacterium
CGGCGCCGGCTGCGAGCTGGGCTACCACGGCATCCCGAACAGCGTGGCCGTCGAATTCGACACGTACACGAACGACAGCTGCAACGCCGGCGCCGTCGCCGACCTCGGAGTGCCGCACATCAGCGTGCACACGCAGGGCATCGCGCCGAACAGCGTCCTCGAGTCCGCCTCGATCGGCGCCACCACGATCGTTCCGCCGTTCGCGAATGGTGGCGTGCACACCGCGCGGGTGCTCTACGTCCCCGGGACCCTGTTCCTGTACGTCGACGACCTGGTCAATCCGCTCCTCACGGTGCCGCTCGACCTCACGACGACGCTCTCCCTGACCGGCCAGCGGGCCTGGGTCGGCTTCACTGGCGCGACGGGCGGACTCAGCGAGGCGCACGACATCCTGAGCTTCGTCTTCGACGAGGACACCGTCGGCGGTGGCAGCAACAGCGCCCCCGTGCAGCCGACGATCACCGAGCCGCACGCCGACGGCGTGACGGTCAACCCGGCCGACGTGCACATGGAGTCGACGCCCTTCGCCGACCCCGACCCCGGCGATCAGCACTTCTGCACCGAGTACGAGATCTGGCGCCTCGCGCCGCTCTCGCGCGTCTGGTCCACCGGCTGCATCACCGGCCTGACCAAGCTGCACGCGCACCTCGCGGACGGCGCCTTCGAGGGGACGCACACGGGCCTGACCGAGCTGCTGCCCGGGACGCAGTACCTGCTGCGCATCCGCCACCGCGACGACAGCGGCGCCTCGCTGACCGAGTGGAGCCCTTGGGGGCAGCGCTTCTTCACAACGGGCACGGCATCGGACACGTTTCCCCTCGTGACCGAGGACATCGAGTCCGCGCCGGCGCCCCGCTGGATCGACGCGGACACGCGTGAGGACGTGACCCTGCCCTCCGGAACGACGCAGCCGAGCGTGCGCCTCGAGAGCTCGAGCGGCCAGCTGCTCCTGCGCATCGAGGGTCAGGCGGGCCCCGGGAACGCGATCATCAACCCTCCCTCGCTCAGCGACCACGTCGAGGTGCGCGCCGTCCTGTACGGCGGCTCGACGGGCCTGCAGCTCCCGGCGACCGACCTCGTCGTGCACGACCACGACTGCCTGCGCTTCGAGATCTTGCTGCCCGCCGTCAACCTCCCGCCGGGGCAGAGCCGCTACCTGTGGATCACGCGGACCGGCACGACCTTCCTGGGCCTCGCGACTCAGGTGCAGCCGAACTTCAACACGCTCCTGCGCGGGCTCGAGCTCCCGTGGTCCGCGCGCCAGCCCGGCTACGAGGTCGAGGTGTTCGCCGAAGGGCTCACGCTGCCGGTCAACCTCGCGTTCCTGCCGAACCCCTCCCCCGCTCCGGACGCGCCGTTCCTGTACGTCACCGAGCTGTACGGCGACATCAAGGTCGTTGCGCGTGACGGCACGGTCGGGACCTTCGCCAGCGGACTGCTCGACTTCAACCCGACGGGCAACTTCCCCGGCAGCGGCGAGCAGGGCCTCGCCGGTCTCGCCGTCGACCCGCTGAGCGGCGACGTCTTCGTCAGCCTGCTCTACGACTCCCCCAGCTCTCCCGGAACGCACTACCCGAAGGTCGTGCGCTTCTCGAGCAACGACGGCGGGCGCACGGCGGCCACGCAGACGACGATCCTCGACCTCTTCGGCGAGCCCCAAGGGCAGTCCCATCAGATCTCGAACCTCTCGATCCACCCCGACGGGAAGCTGATCGTGCACATGGGCGACGGCTTCGTGTCAGCGACCGCGCAGGACCTCGGCTCGTTCCGCGGCAAGCTCCTGCGCGTGAACCTCGACGGCTCGCCCGCCTCGGACAACCCGTTCTACGACGCGAACGACGGCATCGGCGTGATCGACCACGTGTTCGCCTACGGCGTTCGGAACGCCTTCGGTGGCGACTGGCGCGCCGCGGACGGCCTGCACTACACCGTGGAGAACGGCCCGTCGATCGATCGCTTCTGCCAGGTGACGCCCGGGCAGAACTTCCTCTGGAACGGCACCAACGGGAGCATGCTCAACCACGCGCTGTACTCGTGGAACCCCGCGAACGGCCCGGTAAACCTCGCCTTCGTCCAGCCCGAGACCTTCGGTGGCAGCGGCTTCCCGCTCGACAAGCAGGGGCACGCGTTCGTCACCGAGTCCGGTCCGACCTACGGCACCGGCAGCCAGGCCAAGGGCAAGCGCATCAGCGAGTTCGTCCTCGATGCCGGCGGCGCCGTGGTCTCGGGGCCGATCCCGTTCCTCGAGTACGCCGGGCAGGGCAAGGAGACCGCGGTCGGGCTGGCCGCCGGCCCCGACGGCCTCTACGTGACCTCGCTCTACGCCGACGAGGGCTTCGACCCGACGGCGACCGGCGCGCGGATCTACCGCGTGCGCCGCGAGCTCGGCTGGGACTGCAACGGCAACGGCATCGACGACGAGTGCGACATCGCCGCCGGCGTCGCGCAGGACCTCGACGGCAACGGGCTGCCGGACGCCTGCGACTGCGCCGGCGTGCGCTCGTGCGATGCGACCGTCAACTCGACCGGCGTGCCGGCCACGATCGGCTCCAACGGGCAGTGCTCGGTCGCGGCGAACCAGTTCGCCCTGACGTCGAGCGGCGTCCCGAACGGCCTGGGCCTGTTCTTCTTCTCCGACGGGCTCCTGAACCACGGAGAGGGCGTGCCCTTCTTCAACGGCGTCCGCTGCGTCGGGCCGGCGGTCAGCCGCCTGCCCGTGACGCAGGCGTCGGGCGGCGTCGCGCAGACGTCGGTCGACTTCACGACCGGACCCGCGGCTCAGATCCAGGCGGGCGAGACCTGGCACTTCCAGTACTGGTACCGCGACGTCGCGGGCGGCGGCGCGCAGGTCAACGTCTCGGAGGCGTTGACCGTGGCGTTCCAGTAGGCGCCGCGTCGTCCCGCGCGGGCCGGCGCAGCGCGAACGGCGTCAGGGCAGCTCGCGCAGCCGCAGGTTGCGGAACTCGACGAGCGAGCCCTCGGACTCGAGGGCCAGGAAGCCCGTGCGCGGCGAGCAGTCGCGCCCACCGTTCACCTCCTCGCCGTTCACCCAGACGCGCACCTCGCCGTTGATGGCGCGGACGTAGTAGTGGTTCCACTCACCGACGGGCTTCGTCAGGCGCTTCGTGGGGAAGCTCCGGCTGGTGTTCGGGTTGCCTACCTTCGCGCTCGAGCCTTCGGCGTAGGTGTAGGT
>CAYGST010000596.1:0-3177 GCA_964352415.1 uncultured Planctomycetaceae bacterium
CCCCCGCGCCTCCGCCCCCACCCCGCCCGCGGCGGGGGGGTGGGGGGGGGCGGTGTGCCGGCGGGGGCTCATGGAGGACCTGCGCGCGCGCTTCCTCGCCGTCGGGAAGAACCCGTCGGCGCAGCTCGTGGCGCTGGGGGAGGAGCGCGACGACCTCGAGGTGACGGGCTTCGTCGAGGAGGTTACGCCATGGATCCATCGGGCGCGGCTGTACGTCGTGCCGATTCGGTATGGGTCGGGGACGCGGCTGAAGGTGCTGGAGGCGTTCGCGTTCGGGATGCCGACGGTCTCGACCACCATCGGGGCGGAGGGCATCGAGTACGTGGACGGTGAAGATCTCCTGATCCGCGACGAGCCAGGGGCGATGGCTGACGCGATCGTGGAGCTGCTGCGCGACCCGGTTCGCGCCGCGCGCCTGGGCGCCGCTGCGCGAGCGAAGGCGGAGGCGCAGTACGACTGGTCGAGCCTGGGGGAGCGCATGGTTGCGGTGCACCGCGCGCTCGGGTGAGAGGTTCGGGTCGTTCCGGCAGACAGGCGCTCTGTCGTCAACGACCCGAACCTCTCACCGCAGCGCTCACGCGCCATCTACCGCAGCCCCGGCTCCCAGACGTGCCGCGGCGTGCAGTCGAGGTCCTGCGAGCTGCCGTTCACGCCCCGCGACCTCATCTCGTCGACGAAGGCCTTCGGGCTGTTGAACCCGAGGAGGAGGTCGTGCGTGAAGTTGCCGTAGGCCTCGTAGGACCAGAGCTTCTCCTGCTGCCGCGCGTCCGCCGTCGAGTGGCGGTCCTTGACGGTGTCCGACTTCTTCCCCGCCCGCACCTCGAAGTAGGCCGGCGGGCGCGGCGTGAGGAAGCGCGCGCTCTTCTCCCCGAGCTCGTCGAGGCCCCCGAAGCGCTGGCACTCGTAGGTCACGAGCTGCTGGTGGAACGTCTGGCAGTAGGGCGGCTCGAGGGGCACCGTGAGCGGCCCACCCGGCTCGGCCAGGTAACGCGGGTTCGTGCTCGCGTAGGTGACGCCGTAGTCGTCCGCGAGCCCCCGCGCGAGCTGCCGCAGGCCCTCCTCCCACGGCTCGAGCTCCTCCGCCGGGAAGTGCGGACGACACCAGCGCAGAAGCCGCAGCCAGTGCGCGAGCCCCCGGTCACCGCCGCTGCTCGTCGGACCGTTCACCGTCTCGATCTTCTTCCACAGAGGGAAGAGCAGCGGGTTCTTCTGCAGCGCGCCGGGGTGCAGCTCGAGTTTGCCGTCCGCGTCCTCGCCGACGACGCGCGTGAGGCTGTTCGCCGTCTTGAAGTCCGTCAGAACCGCGCGCAGGCACTCGCGCGCGACCACGTCCCACCCCGCGAGGGCGGCGGCGCCGCTCATGCCCCGCGTCAGGTGCGTGTAGTCGGCGAAGCGATAGCGCGCGAGCGTCTCCGCGTACGGGCACCAGTCGTCGAGCTCGTACTGGTACTGCGGCGGATCATGCTGCAGCGTGCGCCCCATCCAGTACGGCACCTGCAGCTCCAGCGGCTCGAAGTCGTCGTCCAGCATCCAGATCGGCCGCTGGAACCCGAGCAGGAACTCCGCCTCGCGGTTCTTGCGCCCCGCCGCGCACTGCAACCAGTCCTCCGGGCCGCCGTGGAACGGGCCGACGCCCCAGCCGCCGTGGGAGTCCTCGAGGCCCTTGTTGGTCCAGAAGAAGTTGTAGGGGCCGAGGTCGACCACCTCGCCGCGCACATTGCGGAACGGGAGGGCATAGCGCGACGCCGTGTCCTTGTGCGCAGCGGCGACGGCCCACTCCGGCACCGGGAGGTTCTGCTGCACGTAGGTCCACTCGCGCAGCAGCGTGGCGCGCGGACCGACGGAGGTGCGCCGGAGCAGCGCGCCGCGGGGCAGGATCACGTGCTTGCCGCGGATGTCGGCCAGGGTCTGATCACCGACGCGCAGCGTGCAGCGCTCGAAGTAGCGCGGCCCCGCGTTCTGCAGCCCGTTGATGGCGCCGACGGTGACGCGCGTGGCGCTCACGCCGTCGAACTCCTCGAACCACACGAGGAAGGCGACGTCGTCGATCCGCTGGGTGAGGCGCGCGCTGCGGCCCGCCGCGCCGCGGACCCAGTCCTCCGGCTTCACCTCGAAGGTGTGCTCGAGAGCGCGCGGAGCGCCCCGCGGCTGCCACTCGACGCGCACGACGGGGAGCGCGGCCTGCGCTCGAGCGCCGGGCGCGGGGGCGGGCTCCGCCGAGCCGAAGAGGGCCAGCAGGCCGAGGGTGATCGTGAGCAGAGCAGCGCGCATCGAGTGGGCGGGGTGGCGTTCGAACCCGCGCTCAGCGCGCAGGTTCTCCGTCCTGTGCCGGCCTTCGCTGCCGGAGCTCCTGGTAGCGCCGCGGCGTGATGCCGAGCACCTCGGTCATCGCGCGGCCCACGAGGTTCAACGCGCCGTACTGCATCCGGCTGGCGAGCGGCGCGCGCCCGCTGCCCCAGTCCGCGGGGAAGTCGTAGCCCCACTCGTGCACGAGCGGCCCGAACACGCGCACGATCTCGGGACGCAGCTCGACGGGATAAAGGCTGAAGAAGTCACGCTCGCGTCCCTTGGTCACGTTGACGGCGGGCAGGTCGCGCTTGGGCTCAACGCCGACTTCGCGCAGGAAGCCGTGAAAGCCCTCGTTCAGGCGCGTGAAGCGAATCGTGTAGTCGTAGCGCCGCCGACCCCAGTTGTACTGGCTGATGCTCGGTCGCCCCCCGACGTGGAAGCGCCGCAGGTACGCACCGAAGTCGCCGTCCGTCTCGCGGATGAAGGCGAGCCGCTCGCGGTCGGCGACCGTGACCCACCCGCCGTTCTCGACGTAGCGACCTGGGTCGCTGAACTCGCCGAGGTGATCGTTGCGCAGCTTCAGGAAGTAGCTGTACAGGCGATCGAGGGGGTGGCGCAGGCTGACCCCGACCTTGTAGCGGCGCTCCTCGGGCGAGGCGGCCCGGAGGAACTCCGAGAGGTGGGCGTGCTTGTGCAGCACGTCTTCGGCGCCGTAGCTCGTGATGAGCTCCTTCGCGATCGCCGTCGTGCCGGTCTGGGGCACCTCGACGAAGACGAAGCGGTGTTCGTGGCTGAGGATCATCGCGCGGGGTGGGAGCGGGTGAAGGGAGAGTATCGCCCGCCGACTCGGGGGGGCTGCAGCCCGAGCGCGAATCCCGGGCCACGAGG
>CAYGST010000597.1:0-1929 GCA_964352415.1 uncultured Planctomycetaceae bacterium
CGCAGAACTCGGGGGCGGGCGGCGTGATCGCTGAGACCGGCGTCGCCACTCTCGGGGGTTACGGGCCGGGCGAGACGCGGCACTTCCAGTGCTGGTACCGCGACCCCGCGGGGCTGTGCGGTACGGGCTTCAGCGTCTCGTCCGCGTATACGGTCACGTTTCAGCCGTAGGCCTCCGGCGCTTGGCCGCTGAGCACGGCTGAGCGTGTAGGGACCGGGGGGCTCCGAGCCCAACCTCCTCAGCCGCGTTCACTCCCCGGACTCGCCCTGCGGCTCCGGCTCCGCCGCATCGACCGGAGCCGGCACCAGCCGCGTCAAGCGACCCGCCACGTTCCAGTCCATCACGAAGATCTCGCCCTTCGCGTTCGCGCGCGCGCAGTGCGGCGCGCAGAACGCACCCTCGCGCCAGTCGGCGGGCGGGACATCGAACTTCGCGCGCTGGGCGGGGTTCGGGTTGTCGCCGAGCTGCGCGACGAGCTGCAGCGACTCGTCGAGCAGCGTCACTCGGCCGGCCAGGTCCGCGACGACGTAGGTCTTGCCCTCGCGCTGCACGTGACACGGGCGGCGCAGGAGGCCCGACTGCGGGTCGGTGCCGCCCAGGAACTCGCCGTCGAGCGAGAAGCGCGCCAGCCGATGGTTCTCGCGATCAGCCACGAGCAGCGTGGGCGCGTCGCCGCCGGTCTCCATCCAGAGTCCGTGGGGCGTGCGCAGGTGCTCGGGGCCCTCGCCCGGACCGCCGAAGCTCGCCTCGTAGCTCCCGTCCGCAGCGAAGCGGTGGATCCACGAGAGCCCGTAGCCGTCCGCCACGAACACGCCGCCATCGGGCGCGACCGCGACGCTCGTCGGGCGGTAGCGCGCGGTGTCCGGGTATTTGCCGCTCTCGACCGGCAGACCGATGCGCAGCAGCACGGCGCCATCGGCGCTGATCTCGAGCACCTCCTGGCGCGACGTGTTCACGACGAACAGGCGCTCGGAGAGCGTGCCGTCCTCTGCGCGCTGGGGCACCAGGCTCAGCCCGTGCACGCCCGCGCCCCAGTCGTCTCCGATCGTGCGCTCGAGCGTCCCGTCGGGCTTGAACACGAGGATCGACGGGCCGCGGTCCACGGACAGGTACACGCGGCCGCTCTCGTCGATGACGATGCAGCCGTGGGTGCTCCCGAGCCAGTCGCGGCCCTCGGGCAGCTTCATCCAGTCCGCGTCCCACAGGTAGCGGTTCGCGCCTTCACCCACGTAGACCGGTGACTCCGAACGCGGCGCGGGCGCCCACTCGGCGTCCTGCCCCGGATGCACGTGCCCGTGCACGTGCGCGCCGGCGGGGTCGTGCTCGGGGTCATGCGGATCGTGCGCGGAAGCGAAGGCGAGGAGAGCGACGAACGAGAGGGCGTGCATGCGGGCTCAGTCCTTGGTCGGAGAGTCGTCCAGGCCGAGCGCCGCGAGGTACGGCTTCGGATCGGCCTCGAAGGTGCGCGGGCAGTTGGGGCAGCAGAAGCCGACCGTCTTGCCCTGGTAGATCACGACGTATGCCGGGTCCACCGGGCTGCCGGAGACCGGGCAGGTCGTGTTGATCGGCGACGGCGCGGCGCCGTCGGGCTCGGGCGCTGGCTCCTCGACGGGTTCGTTCACGGGGCGCTCGAAGACGACCTCGTCCTCGAGCTCGAGCGGCTCGTCGGGCGCGGGGGACGAACCGCGCACGTCGAGTCCGGGGCGCGCGGCGCGCAGGGCAGCGGCGTCGAGTCCCGTGTTCCATACGTAGACCTGGGCGAGCGCCGGCAGCGCGACGAGCACGTCCTGCGCCGCGGGCGCGAGTGAGGTCCCTGCGAAGTTGGCCGAGGTCAGGCCAGCTGCTCCCTCCAGCTCGGTCAGGTCCCGCGGCTCTCCCGGCAGCTCGCCGCGCGCCTCTGCCCCGAGATAGAGGCTGACAATAAAAACC
>CAYGST010000597.1:1939-3168 GCA_964352415.1 uncultured Planctomycetaceae bacterium
CGCTTCAAGGCCGGAAGCGTCGCGAGGAAGGAGAGGTCCGCGCGGGAGAGCGGCTGGCGCGCGAGCGAGAGCTCTTCGATCCAAGGCCCCACCGGTCCGAGCAAGGTCTCGAGCTCGTCGGGCGCGAGGGTGGCGGCCGCGGCGTCGATCCAGAGCGCGGAGCTCTTCTGGGCGACGGCCTGGACGTGGAGCAGGCGCGCGCGCAAGACCTGGACGGGCTGGGCGACGTCGTCGGAGTTCGCAGCGGGCGACGGCTCGGGACCGCGCGCCTGCTCCGCCGGCTCATCGGGCTGGAGCCCCGGAGCGGACGTAGACATCTCGGTCTGCCCGACCCAGGCGGCCAGCAGCGCCAGCTCGTCGGTCCGCGGCTGTGACTTGCTCGCCGGGGGCATGTGGTCCTCGTGCTCGAGCGGCAGCCGCAGGCGCGTGAGCAGCAGGCTGGCCTCGGGGTCGCCGAGCACGACGGCGGGTCCAAGGTCACCGCCGAGCTGCGCCAGCTCGAGGGTGTGCAGCGCGAGCCCACCCCTTTGCTTGCGCTCGCCGTGGCACCGATCGCAGTAGCGCGCGAGCACCGGCTGGACGTCCTCGAAGGTCGGCACGAACGCGACGGGCTGCGCCGAGGCGTTCGCCAGGGGTCCGGCTTCCGCCTCGCTCGAGGCCCCATCGGAGCCACTCGCCTCGACCCCGGTCACCGCGGCGGGGACCCGCTGCACGGGTTCCAGCGGCGCCGCCGCTTCACCGTCACCGAACCACGGCTCGAGCAGGAAGTCCTCGCCATGCGTCAGCACCGCGCCGAAGTGCCCGGTCGGAAGCAGCAGCAGGAAACCGAGCCCGACCAGCCAGCCGTAGGCCTTCGCGCGCTTCAGGAACGCGACGCCGATCGCGAGCGAGAGGAAGGTCATCGAGAAGCCCAGCCACTCGTGCAGCTCGACGGGGTCGGGGTAGCTGCCCTCCTCGTGCAGCAGCCAGCCCGTGAGTCCGGCGAGCGGCGTGAAGACCACCAGCAGGAGCACGAGCGCGCCATGTGCCCGGCGCGCGCCAGGCTGCGAGTTGGGCCGCGCAACGAGCTGCAGGAAGGCGAGCGCGACGAACAGGCCGATCGGCAGGTGCAGGAGGAGCGGATGGAGATGGCCGAGGGCGACCGGCCAATCGATCGTGTGCGGGGGGGTCATGCGGCGCTCAGAGCCTGTGAAGGAATCGCTCGCGCTTCTCGGCGCGTCGCGATCGTG
>CAYGST010000598.1:0-3143 GCA_964352415.1 uncultured Planctomycetaceae bacterium
CACGCCGTGGAGTGCGGGGCTGTCGCGATGATCGGCGCCAACGACGTCGACCCGCTGACGACGATCACCGTCGAATTCACCGAGCCGCTCCAGCCCTGGACGGTCGGCGACCTGCTCAGCAAGCCCGTCCCGAACCTCAGCGCTTCGATCGGCGTCTCGTACGGCCCGCCGACCGCGCGCGTCGACGTTCCGTTCAGCGTGCGCCCGTTCAGCGTCTACGACCTGACCCGCTGGGAGCTGATTCCCGCCTTCAACTTCCCGGGTGAAGGTCCGCCGAGCGCGGAGTGCGGCGTGTTCAGCCGCGTGGACATCGAGATCCGCGCGAACAACGCGTTCGATCTGGCTGGCAACTCGAGCACCCTCGCCAACAATTCGTTCTTCAACACGGGGCCGGGGCCCGGGCTCGTCAACGCGCCCGTCACGCCGGACTCGGTGTACATCGGACGCGGTGGTGGAGATCCTGGCATCTCGGTCATCGACATGAACGGCTTCGGCGGTGGAACGGGGAACCCGACCTTCGATCCGGCGCAGCCGATCAAAGAAGGCAACTCGAACTTCCCGAACAACCCGAACGTGCGCTTCCAGGGAACGACGATGATCCCGCCGCTCCAAGCGGGCACGTGCACGGTGAACGGAGGTTCCGCGGGCGTCTTCACCCTCACGCTCGACTCCTCGCTGGAGGACAAGGTCGTGCGGACCCCCGTGATCCAGTCGGTCGGCGACATGGCCCTCGGCTACTCGCTCGACGTTACGTTCAATAACGCACCCGCGCCGTTCGGCTGCCAGGGGCAGGGGGGCAACCTCTGCGCTGCGGACGGCTTCAAGCAGATCGCGACCGTGATCGACGGCTCGACCCTGAGCCCTTCGACCGTGAACCCGATTGGAACGCAGATCCTGATCGACGGCGGCCCGAACCTGGTGAGCTGGGGGCCGCACCCCAACCCGCCGCCGCTGGCCTTCCCTCCGCTGTGCGTCTCTCCGTTCGTCGGCGGGCAGGAGCCGACCTCGATCGACACCCTGCTGGTCGCGGTCAACCTGCTGCAGCCCGGCGATCCCTTCGGCGATCCGGCGACGAACACGCCGCCCGGAGGCCTCCTGGCCAACCAGGCGAACGTGTTCTTCCAGGGTCCGTCGCTGCCGAACTCGCAGATCGCGGCCTGTAGCCTCTATGGCCTGCGCCAGCAGATCGGCCACTTCCTCTACATCGTGGACCGCGCGCGCAACGAGATCGTCGTCCTGAACTCGAACCGGATGACCGTCGTGGACCGCATCGTGGTGCCGGACCCGACGACGCTCGCCGCGGCCAGCAACGTGGACCTCCTCGCGGTGACGAGCCAGTCCTCCGACTCGGTGGTGTTCATTGACATCAACCCGGCCTCGGCCAACTTCCACCAGGTCGTCAAGAACGTCGCGGTCGGGCAGTCGCCGCGCGGTATCGCATGGGAGCCCGGCAATGAGGACATCCTCGTGTGCAACGAGGGCGACAACAGCGTCTCCGTCATCTCGGCCTTCTCGCTCTCCGTGCGCAAGACGGTGACCTCGAGCCTGGACCGTCCTTTCGAGGTCGCGATCACGCCGCGCCAGACGACCTTCGGCCTGGCTCGCAATGTCTACTTCGCCTACGTCATCGGCCGCAATGGTCGCGTGTCGGTCTTCGAGTCCGGCCCGAACGGCGTCAACGGCTGGGGCTACGACGACTTCGTCGGCACCCTGCCGATGGAGTTCCTCAACCCGAAGACGATGCAGCCGGACCCGTGGGACCTGCGCTCGGCGCTCTGGGTCGTGCACGAGGGTCCGCTCGACCAGCAGTCGCAGTCGCTCAACGGCTCTCCGACCGAGGGCGCGATCACGAACGTCGTGGCGGTCAGCGGTTTCCCGGGACAGATTCCGCTGTCGGTCGCCTCGCTGTTCATCCCGCAGCTGCGGGACATCGCCTTCGAGATCAGCGTCTCGATCGGTGAGGAGCGCCTGACGGGCGTCCCGGTGGACATCGCGTTCGACAACATGACGAACTTCGGTGGCATCGTGAACTGGGTCACGAACTTCAGCGCCGGCTCGCCGGTCCCGCTGAACGGCAAGTCGATCGTGCGCCAGGCGGGTGCGGCCGTGAACACGAACCAGCCGCGCTTCATGCTCGCGGCGGTCCCGAACCCGACGCTCGGGCTCGGCGGCGTCGATGCCATCCTGCTCGACGGTGCGTTCGTCCGCTTCGACGTGAACGCCTTCGAGCCCGGTGTCCAGTCGATCGTCGCCGAGGACACGACCGTCTTGATGGACTACTGGAGGCAGTAGTCGGCTAGCGCGAGCGCGCCCGTTGGGCTCGCTCGCTCGCACACGAGGGACGGCGCCGGGGATTTCCCCTCCGGCGCCGTTCTTCGTTGGGGCGTCCGCTATGCTCTCGGCCCGCCCATGCCGGAAGCCACCCAGGTTCGATCGATGTTCGCCCGCATCGCGGGCACGTACGACGTCCTCAACCACACCCTCTCGTTGGGGATCGACCGCCGCTGGCGCCGTCGTGTGGTCGAGCGGGCAGGGGACCTCGAGGGTCGCCTGGTGGTCGACGCCTGCTGCGGGACCGGTGACCTCGGCATCGAATTCGCCAAGCGCGGCGCGCAGGTCGTCGGCGTCGACTTCACGCCGGAGATGCTGCGCTACGCCTTGCCGAAGGGCGACCGCGTCGAGGCCCCGACGGTCTTCGCGCACGGCGATGCGCTCGTGCTGCCCGTCGCCCCGGGCTGCGCCGATCTCGTCTCCGTGGCCTTCGGGATTCGCAACGTCGCCGACCGGCGCGTCGCGATGCGGGAGATGAAGCGCGTGCTGAAGCCGGGTGGGCGAGCTTTCATCCTCGAGTTCACGCAGCCGCCGGGGGCGATCTTCGGCGGCATCTACCGCTTCTACTTCACGAAGCTCCTGCCCGGGTTCGGCAACCTGGTGGCGCGCGACAACGACGCCTACGCCTACCTCGCGCGCACGGTGATGGCCTGGCCGAATCCCGCGCAGCTCCAGGCGGAGCTGGAGGAGGAGGGCTTCGAGGACTGCGGCCACGAGCTCTTCACCCGCGGCATCGCTTGCTTTCACTGGGGCCGAGTACCCGGGGGTGACGGGGGATGAGCGCCGAGGTGTGGGACGACGAGGAGTACGAG
>CAYGST010000599.1:0-3131 GCA_964352415.1 uncultured Planctomycetaceae bacterium
CGCTCGGCGTCCGTGGACGTGCAGCGCGCTGTCGAGGCGGCTAACCGCGCGCGCGCCGGAGCCTGGGGCAAGTCGAGCTACGAGGAGCGCGCCGCGCTGCTCGACCGCGTCGCCGACACGATCGAGGCGCGCCTCGACGCCTTCGCGCGCCTCGAGTCGCTCGACTCGGGCAAACCGGTCTCGCTCGCGAAGAGCGTCGACATCCCGCGCGCCATCGCGAACTTCCGCTTCTTCGCGGGCGCCGTGCGCCACCAGAGCACCGAGTGCCACTCGATGCCGAACGCGCTCAACTACACCCACCGGCGACCGGTCGGGACCTTCGGGCTCGTCACGCCGTGGAACCTGCCGCTCTACCTCCTGAGCTGGAAGACGGCGCCGGCGCTCGCGATGGGCAACTGCATCGTCGCGAAGCCCTCGGAGCTGACGCCCCTGACGGCGACGGCGCTGGCCGAGGTCCTCGCCGAGGTCGGGCTGCCGGACGGCGTGTTCAACCTCGTGCACGGGCTCGGTGCCGAAGCCGGCCAGGCGATCTGCGAGCACCCGGAGATCACCGGCATCTCGTTCACCGGCGGAACCGCGACCGGCAAGGTCGTCGCCGCCACCGCCGCGCCGATGTTCAAGAAGCTCTCGCTCGAGCTCGGCGGCAAGAACCCGAGCGTGGTGTTCGCGGACTGCGACCTCGAGCAGGCGATCCCCGGCGTCGCGCGCGCGGCCTTCGCGAACCAGGGCCAGGTGTGCCTCTGCGGCTCGCGGATCCTGGTCGAGCGACCGATCTACGAGCAGTTCGTCGAGGGGCTCGTCGCGGAGGTGCGCAAGCTCCAGCCCGGCGATCCGCAGGACCCCGCGACGAACTTCGGCGCGCTGATCAGCCAGGGCCACCGCGACAAGGTCGAGGGCTACGCGCAGCTCGCGCGCGAGGAGGGCGGCGACGTCCTCTGCGGCGGTGTGCGGCCGGAGCTCTCCGGTGACCTCGCCGGCGGCGCGTTCTTCGCACCGACCCTCGTCGCCGGGCTCGCCCCGGACAGCCGCTGCGCGACCGAGGAGGTCTTCGGTCCGTTCGCCAGCGTGCACCCGTTCGACACGGAGGAGGAGGCCCTCGCGATCGCCAACGGCGTGCGCTACGGGCTCGCGTCCTCCGTCTGGACCCGCGACCTCACCCGCGCGCACCGCGTCGCGGAGACGATCGAGAGCGGCATGGTGTGGGTCAACACCTGGCTCCTGCGCGACCTGCGCGTTCCGTTCGGCGGCATGAAGGACAGCGGCGTCGGCCGCGAAGGCGGGCGCCACTCGCTCGAGTTCTTCAGCGAGAGCCGCAACATCTGCATCCAACTCTGAGACTCCGAAGGATCACGCCATGGCCGAAGGACGCATCGTCGCGGGCGCGCTCGCACCGCACCCGCCGCACCTGATCTACGCGGAGAACCCGCCGCAGAACGAGCCGACGGCCGAGTGCGGCTGGGAGACGCTGCGCTGGGGCTACGAGCGCCTGCGCAAGGACATCGCGGCGCAGGAGCCCGACGTCCTGGTCGTGCACTCGCCGCACTGGCAGACCTACGTCGGCACGCACCTGCTCGGCGTGCCGCACTTCAAGTCGCTCTCGGTCGATCCGATCTTCCCGAACCTCTTCCGCTACTCGTACGAGCTCGACGTCGACGTGGACCTCGCGGAGGCGATCCACGAGGAGGGCGTGAACGAGGGGCTGGAGATGCAGATGATGCGGAACCCCGACTTCCGCGTGGACTACGGGACGATCGTCGCCTGTCACCTCTCGCGCCCGGCGTGGGACCTGCCGATCGTCTCGATCTCGTCGAACCGCTCGGCGTCCTACTACGGCATCGAGGTCATGCAGGAGATGGCGGCCGCGCTCGGCCGCGCGACGAAGAAGGCCATCGCGGGCTCGGGCAAGCGCGCGGCGCTCCTGTCGAGCTGCTCTCTGTCGCACCGCCACTTCACCGACGAGGGCTCGATCCCCGAGGACATGAGTCGCGAGCACATCACGAGCCACGCGCTCTACCTCTGGGACATGCAGCTGATCGAGATGATCAAGAAGGGCCAGACGCGCCAGATGGTCGA
Source organism: uncultured Planctomycetaceae bacterium (assembly GCA_964352415.1). Lineage (GTDB taxonomy): Bacteria > Planctomycetota > UBA1135 > UBA1135 > JABACD01. Next base: position 2,074 of record CAYGST010000599.1, read on the forward strand.
CGTGATGCCCGAGTTCATCACCCAGGCCATCTCCGAGATGGATGCCGGGAGCTTCTCCTGGCTGATGTCGGCGATGGACTACCCGACCGAGCCCGGCGAGGTCTACGCCTACGGGACGGTGATCGGCACGGGCAACGCCGTCGCCGGCTGGTTCCCCGAGGGGGTGCCGGCGTGAGCGGCCCCGTCGTCAAGGGACTGATCGTCCCCGGGCTGCCGCAGCCGCTCCTGACGCCGGACGCGAACGAGGGCTACGCGCGCCTGCGCGGGGCCTTCGACGAAGCGCGCGCCGAGCTGCAGGCGAGCGGCGCCGACGTGATCCTCGTCTACTCGACGATGTGGCCGTCGATCATCGGCCATCAGATCCAGGCGCGCCCCGAGCCCGAGTGGGTGCACGTGGACGAGCTGTTCCACGACCTCGGCTCGATCCCGTACAAGTTCCAGATCGACACGGACCTCGCGAAAGGGATCCGCGACGCCGCGGAGGCGCGCAACCTCACCGCGCGCACGATCGACTACCACGGCTTCCCGATCGACACGGGTTCGGTGGTGGCGCTCAAGCTGCTCAATCCGAACAACGAGCTGCCGGCGGTGATCCTGTCGAGCAACGTCTACGCCGACCGCAGCGAGAGCGTCGTCTTCGGCAAGTCGGTCGTCGACGCCCTCGAGGCGCAGGGCAAGAAGGCCGCGGTCGTCGTCGTGATGACCTTGTCGAACCGGCTGTTCACGAAGTTCATCGACCCGAAGGACGACCACATCCACTCGGACAAGGACGACGAGTGGAACCGCAAGATCCTCGAGTTCCTCGAGGAGGGCCGGCTGGAGGACGTCGCGCAGCTCTCGCGCGAGATCCACCGCCAGATCCGCATCCCGAAGGTCGTCAACTTCAAGTCGATGTGGTGGATGTCGGCGGCGATGGGCGCCCACAACAACTACGAGGGCCGCGTCTACGCCTACGAGGCGCTGTACGGCGCCGGTGGCGCCGTCGTCTCGCTGACGCCGACCACGAGCGGCGTGGGCGACAAGGAGTACGACGAGGGCGACGTCGAGGTGTTCGGCGG
>CAYGST010000600.1:0-3117 GCA_964352415.1 uncultured Planctomycetaceae bacterium
GGGCTGGGAAGGGCGGGAGGCTCGGTGGAGCGGCCTCGGCGCACCTCGCTGCGTCTGCAAGGTTCTCGGCGCCCTGGGCGTGCGCTTGAGCCACGGCACGAAAAAACCCGGGGGCGCCGGCCGGCGCCCCCGGGTCGGGGGAGGGTGCGCAGGGGTCGTGGAGGTCGACCGGTGGCGCGCACCCGCAGTCGTGCGCTAGAGCCCCAGCGGGCCTCCCTGGTCGATCAGGATCAGGCCGCCGATGGCCTCGATGTCGATCTCATCCCGACCGAGGAGCTGGCTGGCGGTCAGGATGTGGATGCCCTCGTGCAAGGCACCCGTGTGCTGGAACTCGTCGATGGGCAGTCCGAGGCTCCCGCCGACCGAGAGGCTGGCGTTGAGGAGCAGGGTGTGCTCGGTCATCGCCGTCGCATGGGTCGTGTACATCGGGTCGAGCGCGGCGACGCCGATCGTGACGCCCGTGGCCTGGAAGAGGTTGCCGTCGAGCTCGAGGTCCGCCTCGCCGTGGAACACCACTTCGATGTCGGTTTCGTTCGCGAGGGCTTCGACCGTCGCGTAGCCGCTTCCGGTGGCCGAAAGCACCCCGCTGTGGATGGCCTCCCGCGGCCCGCGGAGGAAGATGCCCGGGTTCTCCGGCAGCTTCGGCAGCTTCTCCTTCTTGCCGATCGTCGGGAGCGTGCCCACCGCTTCCTCGTCGGGGTTGAAGGCGCCGGGGCCCTTGCGACGGTTGGGCCCGTTGCCGCTGCCGTCGTCGTCGTTGTTGTTGGTCGTCTGGCCGGTCTCGGTTCCCGCGAAGGTGCTGCCTGACACCAGGGCGAGGCCGAGAAGGCTGGAGAACAAAGCACCTGCCATGGCGAGGCCGAAGAGGCCCGCCGTGCTCGTGTTCTTGTGTTGAAGGAACTTCATCACGGTATCCGTTTCGAAAAGGGTCCTGGGGATCAGGAGTCTGCCGTTGGGAAGGAATTGCTGTCCGGCTGGAACAGCGCGGGGCAGCGATGGAAGAGCGCCTCGGTGAAACCGGGCACCCGATCGATCGCCTCGCGCAGCAGCGGAGACTTCAGGAATAGCTCGCGCACCTCGTCGGTGCGATCGGGGTGACGCTCGAGCAACGTCTCGAAGGCGGCCAGGGAGCGGCGCTCGTCGCCGAGCATCGCGTAGGCCTTTCCGAGGTTGAAGCGAGCGCCGAAGAAGCGGTCGTCGGCGTCCGCGAGTCCCGAGATGGTGACCCAGCGGAAGCAGATGATGGAGCGTCGGTAGCTCTTCTCACGCACGTACAGCTTGCCCAGCTGCATCGCGGCGTGGCCGCGGTTCGACTCGTTCATCGCCGTGTTGAAGATCTCGCGATACTCCTCCGCGGCGTCGAGTCGACGGCCCTGGTGGGCCAGCAAGAAGGCGCGATAGAGCCGTGCCTCCTCGTGATCGGGGTCGGCGACCAGCGCTTCGTCGAGCAGCCGGCGGCCCTTCTCGAGCGGATCCTGGATGCGCTCGAGGCGACCGTTGAGCATGTGGCGCGCGCGCTGCCAGTCGAGCTCGGCGGCTTCGCCGCGTCCGGTGGCCATCACGCCGTCGACGAAGCCACGGCCGTGGTTCTTGGTCTCGACGACCGGCACCACCGTCTCGAAGACGCGCGTGCGGAAGTCGGGGTCGATCGCGTTCAGGACGTAGGCCTTGCCGAGCTGGTAGAAGACGGTGGCGAGGCGGTGCACGAGGTCGATCGCCTCGGCGTCGGCCTCGAGCTCGGCCGGGATCAGCCCCGTCGGCAGCGAACCGCCGCCGGTGACCATCGCGATGCGAGCGAAGAGGCGGTCGGGGTCAGCGACGTCGCGGTGGATGCGCACCTGCTGGCGCAGGTCGTGGAAGAAGTCGCGGCAGGTCCCGCACTCCTCGAGGTGCAGCATGGCCCGCGCCGAGCGCGCCTCGTCCAGCTCTCCGTCGAGGAGGCAGGAGAGGTCGAGTTGGAAGGCTCCATGGGAGTCCGCCTCGTTGAGCCAGTCTTGAACGTTCATGATTGCAGGTCCTCCTCCGCGGGGGCTGCGGAGTCGACTTGGAGGTTCCTATCGCGGTCCGAGGACAGGGCGACAGGGTTTTCCTCGCGGGGAGAACTCCTTACATCCGCGGGGGTCGAGCCCTCACTGGAAGCCCGGGGATCCCGCGCGGGGCGGCAGTCGGGGGTACGACCCTCGAACACGCGCTTCATGGAGCGGTGGATCTTCCTGCGTGCGCGGAAGATGACCATCTTCAGGTTCTCGAGCTTGATCTCGAGCTGAGCGGCGGCGTCGCGGTAGCTCTTGTTCTCGACCTCGACGAGGCGCAGGGCGAGCTGCTCGCGCTCGGAGAGCATCGCGTAGAACTTCAGGTAGAGCTGCAGGTACGTCAGGTAGACCTTGACGCACTCGACGCGGCTCTCGCTCTCGATCGCGTCGCTGATCGGGCTGACGGCGCCCGGAGCGGCCTGATCCGGAATGTCGTCGAAGGCGACCTCGGCCCGCCCGCCGCGGGAGAGCGAGCGCAGGTGCTTGAGGACCGTGTTGCGCACGATCATCGCCGACCAGACCCGGAAGGCGTCCTCGCGCGCCGAATTGAAGCGGTGCGGGTAGCGGTAGACGTTGAAGAAGACCTCCTGGAGGACGTCCCCACCGTCGGCGCGGCTCGCGTAGCGGCGCAGGCGCCCGCAGACCTGAGCGTGGAGGTGCTGGCCGTTGAGCTCGTAGAGCAGGCCGAAGCAGCCGCGGCTGCGGTCCCCCTTGAAGACCTCCATCAGGCGCGTTGAGATCGCGTCCCGGACCGACTCGGAGGTGCGCTCCGACTCGTCGAGGATCGCGTCCATGCGAGCCAGCTCCTCGCGACCGATCTCGTCCCGGACCTCGTGTAGACGTCCCCTCAGGCGCTCCGTGCCTCCCTCCGTATGGAGTGAGATTCCGGTGCTGTAGGGGTCGGTCGCCTGCATGGAGCGGGGGTAGGGTGCGTCGAGCCGTCGGGGGATTGAAAGAACCGGCGCTCGGGGAAGTGCCGGGGGTGAGTCGCTGGAGGGGCGCCTCGAATACAGTCTACAGGGCCAGGATCAGACCGGTTACCGATCCCGTACCCCGGAATCACGAAGCGCCCGTCACCCAACCC
>CAYGST010000601.1:0-3116 GCA_964352415.1 uncultured Planctomycetaceae bacterium
AGGCGGCGTGGACGCAGCAGTAGTCGAACTCGATGCCCTGGCCGATGCGGTTGGGGCCGCCGCCGAGGATCATGATCTTGGGCTTCTCGACCTCGACGTACTCGCACTCGTCCTCCCAGGTCGAGTAGTAGTACGGCGTGATCGCGGCGAACTCGGCCGCGCAGGTGTCGACGAGCTTGTAGGACGGCTTGAGGCCGAACTCCTCGCGCAGCGCGCGCACCGAGCCCGCGTCGGAGCCGGTGGCCAGCGCGATCTGGGCGTCGGTGTAGCCGAGCTTCTTCGCCTGCAGCAGCACGTCCTTCGTCAGGAGCGCGCCGGCGAGCTCTTGCTCGAACTCGGTGAGCTGGCGAATGTTCTCGAGGAACCACGGGTCGATGTGCGTGGCCTCGTGGATCTCCTCGGAGCTCCAGCCGGCGCGGTAGGCGACGCGCACCGCGATGAGGCGCAGGTCGTTCGGCACGCGCAGGAGCTGGGTCAGCTTCTCGTGGTCCGTGGCGATGGCCTCGGCCGGATCGCGCGGGTCGAGCCCGAGGCCGTGTCGGCCGGTCTCGAGGCCCCGCAGCGCCTTCTGCAGCGACTCCTTGAACGTGCGGCCGATGGCCATCGTCTCGCCGACGCTCTTCATCGAGGTCGTCAGCGTCTTGTCGGCCTTCGCGAACTTCTCGAAGGCGAAGCGCGGGATCTTCGTGACGACGTAGTCGATCGTCGGCTCGAAGCAGGCCGGCGTCTCGCGCGTGATGTCGTTCTGCAGCTCGTCGAGCGTGTAGCCGACGGCGAGCTTCGCGGCGAACTTCGCGATCGGGAAGCCCGTGGCCTTCGAAGCGAGCGCCGACGAACGCGACACCCGCGGGTTCATCTCGATGACGATGATGCGCCCGTCCTTCGGGTTGATCGCGAACTGGCAGTTCGAGCCGCCGCATTCGACGCCGATCTCGCGCATGATCGCGAGCGAGGCGTTGCGCAGCGCCTGGTACTCGCGGTCGGTGAGCGTCTGCGCGGGCGCGACGGTGATCGAGTCGCCCGTGTGCACGCCCATCGGGTCGAGGTTCTCGATCGCGCAGATGATGACCGTGTTGTCGGCCTTGTCGCGCATGACCTCCATCTCGAACTCCTTCCACCCGACGAGGCTCTCCTCGACCAGGATCTCGGTGTTCATGGAGGCGGCGAGGCCGCCCTCGGCGATCGCCTCGAACTCCTCGACGTTGTAGGCGATGCCGCCGCCCGTGCCGCCCATCGTGAAGCCCGGACGGATCACGCAGGGCAGGCCGATCTCGGCCAGGCCCAGGCGCGCGTCCTCCATCGTGTGGGCGACACGGCTGACCGCGTTCGAGAGCCCACAGCGCAGCATCGCGGCCCGGAACAGGTCGCGGTCCTCCGCCATGCGGATGGACTCCGACGTCGCGCCGATCATCTCGACGCCGTACTTGTCCAGGACGCCGCTGTCGTACAGCGCGAGTCCGGTGTTCAGGCCGGTCTGTCCGCCGAGCGTCGGGAGGATCGCGTCGGGGCGCTCCTTCTCGATGATCTTGGTGACCGCCTCCGGGGTGATCGGCTCGATGTAGGTCGCATCGGCCATGCCCGGGTCGGTCATGATCGTCGCGGGGTTCGAGTTGACCAGGACGACCCGGTACCCCTCTTCCCTCAGGGCCTTGCAGGCCTGGGCGCCGGAGTAGTCGAACTCACAGGCTTGCCCGATGACGATCGGTCCACTGCCGATGATGAGGATGGACTCGAGATCGTCGCGACGGGGCATTGCGGCGTGGCCTGGGCGGCGGTGGGGAACGCGGCGAGGGGGCGCTGCCCGCGGCGGGGAAGGGCAGCTAAAACCGGCGAGATTGAACCACACGCATGGCGCGATGTCGACGCGCAGGCGCCGCTTCCGGCCCGCTCGGCCCCGATTGGGCGTCCAGGGGCGCGGGGCGTAGGATGGGTCGCCGCCGCTCCGCGGCGCCGCCTCCTCGGACCCCCTGCCACGACCGCCATGCGCCGCTTCCAGATCGCAACGCTGCTCCTCGCCGCTCTACCGCTCAGCGCCTGCTCGAGCAGCCCCGAGCCCGGCCCGGAGGAGGCGCTGCCGCAGGCCCAAGAACTCGTGTACTGGACCAGCGCCCTCGACGAGGCCGAGGTCGCCGAGCTGGCCGAGGCCGCCCCGAACGTGCGCTTCGTGACCGATCTGGCCCCGGAGGACGCCCTGGAGCGCGCGGCCGAGTTCCACGGCGCCGACGCGCACCTGCTCTCCGAGGAGTTCCTCGCCGCCGCCACGAACCTGCGCTGGGCCCAGTCCTGGAGCGCCGGCGTCGACCGCTACCTCGGCCTGGAGGGCCTGATGACGAACGACGCGATCGCCTTCACCAACATGAAGGGCGCCCACGGCCCCGTGATCGCCGAGCACGTCTTCGGGATGCTGCTCTTCCTGCGGCGGGACCTCGGAGCCTTCCACGACGCCCAGCGCGAGGCCCGCTGGGACCGTCGCGCGGGCGAGGGCCAGACGGCGCTGGCCGAGACCACCCTGCTCGTCGTCGGCATGGGCGGCATCGGTCGCGAGATCGCCAAGCGCGGCCACGGCTTCGACATGGACGTCCTGGCGACCGTCCGCACGCCGCGCGAGGCGCCCGACTACGTCGACGAGCTGGGCGTCGCCGCCGATCTCGACCGCTTCCTGGCGCGGGCGGACGTCGTCGCGATCGCGCTGCCGCTGACCGACGAGACCCGTGGGCTCTTCGACGCGGAGCGCCTGGCGCTGATGAAGCCCGGGGCCGTCCTGATCAACATCGCCCGCGGCCCGATCGTCGATAGCGCTGCGCTTGTTGCGTCTCTTGAGTCGGGTCATCTGGCCGGCGCCTGCCTCGACGTGACCGACCCGGAGCCGCTGCCGGCGGACAGCCCGCTGTGGGCCATGGAGAACGTCGTGATCACCCCGCACGTCGCCGGCACCGCCGAGCTGACGGGCGAGCGCCGCTGGACGCTCTTCCGCGAGAACGTCGAGCGCTGGTCGCGGGGCGCCGAGCTGGTCAACCTGGTGGACAAGCGGGCGGGGTACTGATCCCCGCGTCCGCGCGGCGGCCGGGCCTGGGGCCGTCCCGAGCCCGAGCCCGAGCCCGAGCCCGGGCCCGAAC
>CAYGST010000602.1:0-3100 GCA_964352415.1 uncultured Planctomycetaceae bacterium
TCGAGCGCGGCGAGGTCGAGCCAGCTCCACGCGAGCGCCGCGTCGGTGCGGTAGGCCTCGCGCGCGCGGCGGAAGTCGGGGTTCGCGGCGAGGCTGGTCTCGGCGACCGCGTCGCCGCGCAGCGCGATCATGCGCTCGAGCGTCGCGGCGTCGCTCGCCGCGAGGAACAGGCCGTCGCGATGCGCCAGCGCGACGGTGTCGCCCAGCTCCCAGACGTGCATGCCGTCGACGGTGCGCTGCGGCGCGACGAGGTCCGCGGGCGGCAGGCCTTGGGACTCCGCGATCTTGCCGAGCGCGAGCTCGAGCACGCTCTTCCACTCTGCGGCGTCCCCGCGCGCGGCCAGGCAGACGAGCGGCTGCGCGCCCTTGCGCGGCACGAGCCCGACCGCGATACCGCCTTCGCTCAGCTTCGCGATGGCGGGCAGGACGGGGCGACCGACCTGCACGCTGAGCCCGACGAGCAGGAGCCCGGGGGAGCCGACCTCGGCGCGGATCAGATCGCCGACGGACGACTCGAGCACGGCGGCGAGCAGCGGATGGCGGAGGCCCTGCCGGCAGAGCTCCGGGAGACCGGGCGCCTCCGCGTAGACCTCGACCTCGGCGGGCAGGAGCGCCGCGACGTCCTGGGGTGCTGCCGTGATGACGACCGGCGCGTGACGACCGGCGGGCGCGGCGTGGACGAGGGGCGCTGCGCACAGCAGCGCGGGGACGAGCATCGGATTCATAGAGACCTCGAAGGGTGCGAGAGCGCCGGCGGCCGGGGGCCGAGGCGCCCCCGTTACGGTGACCTCGCGGAACCTTTTCGCAAAGGGCGAATCGGCGCAGGGGGCCTGCGGGATTCGGCCGCGCGGCGGATCGCGCCCCGCGGCGGGTCGCTACCCTGGGCGCAGCCATGGACGTCCTCGAACACGAAGAGCTCTTGCAGCGCCTCGCCGATCCGGAGCTCCTGCTGCTGGATGTCCTGCCGCGCAAGGTCTACGAACGCGGCCACCTGCCGAACGCGCGCTCGCTGCCGGTCGAGGAGATCGACGCGCGCGCCGCGGACCTGATCGACGACGGGGACCTCGTCGTCGTCTACTGCGTCAACGCCCACTGAAACCTCGCCGAGCGAGCCGTGCGCTCGCTGGAAGCCCTCGGGTACGAGGGGATCCGCTTCTACGCGGGCGGCACGCAGGAGTGGGAGGACCGGGGCGGCAGGCTCGTGGCGGGGAAGGACGCCGGGTAGGAGTCTGTGTCACAGGTCGCCAGCATCAATTCCTGGCGGCATCGGAGACCACGTTCGTGCCCGAAACGCCGGGGCCACGGGGCCAGATGTCGTGTTGCGTGTCCGCGACGGCGACCTGTGACGCAAACTCCTGGCTGTCCGTGGTGAAGCTCACTGCGCCCGAGCGCGGCGTCTCGTGGCCCACCGCGGAGCACGAGTCACAGCGCTCGGACGAAAGCAGCTCCACCACGGACGGCTAGATCGGATCCACGAAGCCGCGCTCCCAGTCGGCTTCGCCGCGTTCGACCAGCAGGACGTCGATCCCGTCCAGCCGGAGGCGGTAGGCGATCAGCGCGGGACCGACCGGCCAGAAGCGAGGACGTCGTCGGCGACCCGGGCGCCGAGCCGCACCTCGACCGAGAGGACGGCGCGAGCGAGACCCTCTCGAGCGCGCGCGGTCAGTCGGTACCCGGAGTGCCCCCGGTCCCGTTCCGCGCCCGTCTCCAGTCGAGGAATTCGCGCAGGCTCGCCACCGCGGCCTCGCCGTTCAGCACCTCTCCGCGATCGGCCTGCGCGAGTCCCTCGGCGAGCGCTTCGCGCAGCCGATGCAGGTGCGCCTCGCGGTACCGGTCCTGCTCCGCGAGGAGGCGCAGCGCTTCGCGCACGACCTCGCTCTGATTGTTGTAGAGGCCCGAGCGGACCTTGTTATGGACGAGCTCCTCCAGCTCGGGGGTGAGGCTGACGTTCATGGAGGAAGTTTGACATGAGGTGTCGAAGATTGACAATCCTTGACAGGAAGGGATGTCGGGCACTCTGGCGACACCTGGAGGACGACTTCGATCGCGAACGGTCCCGCCTGCGGTGAAGAGCCTCCCACGACTGGGTAGGGCCAGGCCTCGCGTGATAATCTGGGCCGATCACCGGACACGCCATGACGACACCGCTCCAACGCCCCTCCCTGCGCCAGCTCGAGTACTTCGCGGCGCTCAGCGAACACCTGAACTTCCGCGCGGCGGCGACGGCCTGCTACGTCACGCAGCCGGCGCTCAGCGGGCAGATCGCGCAGATGGAGACGCTCTTGAACGTGCGCCTGTTCGAGCGCGATAAGCGGCAGGTGCGACTGACCGACGAGGGCGCGAAGCTGTTGCCGGTCGCGAAGGAAGTGCTCGCGAAGGCGACCGAGCTCGTCGACCTCGCCGGGAGCTTCGGCGCGCCGCTCACCGGTCGGCTGCGCATCGGCGCGATCCCGACGGTGGGGCCGTACCTCCTGCCGCGTGTGCTGCCTCTCGTGCGCGAGACGTACCCGAAGCTGCGCATCTTCCTGAGGGAGGACATGACGCCGAACCTGCTCGCGCAGCTCGCGGATGGGGAGCTCGACGTGCTCCTGCTGGACATCGACGTCGACCTCGGCGACGTGGTCAAGCACGCGCTGTTCTCGGACCCGTTCCTGGTCGCCGTGCGTGACGACGACGAGCTGGCCGGCGAGAGCGAGGTGCAGATCAGCAGCCTGGCCGAGCGCGAGATCCTGCTGCTGCAGGAAGGGCACTGCCTGCGCGATCAGACGCTGCCGCTGTGCGAGCGCGCCGGCGGCGCCGAGGTGCCGGGCTTTCGCGCGTCGAGCCTCTCGACGATCGTGCAGATGGTGGCGGGCGGTCTTGGGATCACGCTCGTGCCCGAGCTCGCCATCGAGCGCGAGATCGACTCGACGCCGGGCCTCGTCACCGCGAGCTTCGGCGCCGATGGGCCAGGGCGCACGATCGGCCTCGCGTGGCGCAAGACCTCGGCGCACGGCGAGGAGTACCAGACGCTGGGCGACACGATCGTGAAGGCCTACGTGGAGTCCTGACGAGCTCGGAGCCTGATCGGAACCTGATTGAAAAACGCCGGCTGCGGATG
>CAYGST010000603.1:0-3099 GCA_964352415.1 uncultured Planctomycetaceae bacterium
CACGTGAACGCTGCCGTTGTAGTAGCCGGCGACGTTCGCCCCGAGAGCGCTGATGGCCACGCGCCCCGTATCGACCGAGAGTGCGCGGCCGAAGCCGAGGGCCGCGCTCTGCGGGTCCGGGCGCAGCACCGAGAGCTGCAGTCCGGTCACAGCGTCGAACACGTAGACGGAGCCGAGCGCCGGGGTCGGCTGGCTGGAGCCGCTAGCGAGCGGAGCGCCGACGAGAACGTGGGCACCGTCCACGGCGACCGAGTTGCCGAACAGCTCGCCCGCCTGGGGCGCCGCCGGCGCGAGCTGCAACAGGTGTTGTCCGGTGGCGGTGTCGAACACGTGCACGGAACCCGCCGCGAGGAAGCCCGGAGCGCCGACCGCGGCGAAGGGGCCGTCCACGGCGACCGAGAACCCGAACTGGTTCTCGGCGGCGGGGATCGAGGCCTGCAGCTTGAAGCGCTGCTGGCCCGTCGCGGCGTCGAACAGGTACGCGGATCCGGCTCGCGGCGCCACGTCCGAGTCGTGGCGGGCGCCGACGATCGCGTGGGTGCCGTCGAGGCCGGCGCTGCCACCGAAGAGGTCGAACGCGTCCCCGTCCGCTGCCGTGAGCTTGGAGAGCTGCTGTCCGGTCTGTGCGTCGAGCAGGTAGGCGGCGCCGGTGCTCGCGGCGTTGCCGTCGGAGCCGATCGAGCCGATCAGCGCGCGCGCGCCGTCGGCCGCGGCGCTGAAGCCGAAGCCGTCGTCCGGCTTGGCGTCGTTCGCGGTGAGCTGCGCCAGGGTCTGGCCGGTCGTTGCGTCGAGCAGCAGGACCTTCCCGGGGCGGCCGCTGGCGGGGAAACCGCTGAGCGGGTCCGCCTCTCCATAGACGCCGGCGAACAGGCGATTGCCGGAGAGGGCAACGCTCGAGCCGAAGAGGTCGAAGGGGCGGAGGGTCGCCGGTGCGCTCTTGAACTCTTCGGTTCGAATCTGGCCTGAAGCGGGGCCGGCCAGGGCGATGAGAGCGAGGGGCAGAACGCGAATGCAGCCGTGCGTGAGTCGTCGATTCATGGCACTGGGGGTGCGAGGGTAGACCTGGCCCGTCACGGCCGGAGAGCTTCCGAGGACCGATCGGGGTCGAGGCGAGACGATGCGAGCGCTCATGGACTACGGTCTTGTATCCACGAGGTTACCTCCAATCGCCGAAGTCGCCTCCCCAACCTCGAGTCGAGCTCCACCTCGGGCCGGTCGCCGGTCGAGGAGGCCTCCATGGACCTCTCCGCCGAGACCCTGTTCGCTTCGCTCGTGATCAGCAGCGTGGGAATGGGACTCTTCCTGTACGGCAAGAAGCAGTTGCGGACGCCGCAGCTCATCGTGGGCCTCGCCTTGCTCGCCTACCCGTACTTCGTTACGGACGCGATGGTGATGTGCGGGATCGGAGCGGCGCTGCTCGGCGGCTTGTTCGTCGCGCTTCGCGCTGGCCACTAGGCCACTCGTGCGACCGCCCTGCGGTGCCCTCCATAGGTGGCGGATCGCCTGGTTCGGACATCTGCGGGAAGGGTGTGCGCGAATCCTGCTTGGATTCAGCGAGCTGAGCCCGGGAGGCGGGACCGCATCGAAGGAGTTCGTGGATGACGGGCGAGGGCGCGCAGCCGGACGCTAGGCTCGCGGCATGGACAACGCCACCGTCATGAAGCTCCTCGCCGTCGGCCTCTATGTCTCGATCCTGATCGGGATCGGGGTCGCGGCGTCGCGGAAGATGCACGACATCCGCGACTACTTCGCGTCGGGGAAACGGCTCGGGTTCTTCAACGTCGCCTTCAGCGCGCGCGCGACCGGCGAGAGCGCGTGGCTCCTGATCGGCCTGACCGGCATGGGCTACGCGGTCGGCGTGAAGGCCTTCTGGGTCGTGCTCGGCGAGATGATCGGGGTCGGCGGCGCGTGGCTGTTCATGGCGCATCGCTTCAAGCGGTTGACCGACCGCTACGACTCGATCACCGTCCCCGACTACCTCGAGTCGCGTCTGCGCGACTCGGGCCATGGGCTGCGCCTGATCGCGGCCGGCGCGCTGGTGGTCTTCGTGCCGATCTACGCGGGCGCGCAGGTCTTCGCCACGGGCGCGGCCTTCCATGGCTTCCTCGGCTGGAACCACTACGTCGGCGCGGCGGCCGGCTTCGGCGTCGTGATGCTGTACATCACGCAGGGCGGCTTCACGGCCGTCGTGTGGTCCGACGTCTTCCAGGGGTCGCTCATGGTCATCGGGCTCGTCGCGCTGCCGCTGGTCGCGCTGAACCACGTCGGCGGGCTCGACGCGGTCACCACGATCCTCGAGTCGATCGACCCCCACCTCCTGGCGTGGCACGGACCGGGCACCGAGGGGCCGTCGACAGGCGGCTGGGACTTCGCGGCGATCACGTCGATCCTCGGCCTCGCTGCGGTCGGGATCGGCTTCTGGGGCTCGCCCCAGGTGTTCGTGCGCTACATCTCGATGAAGAACACGGCGCAGATCCTGCCCGGCACGATCACGGCGCTCGCCTGGACGTTGCTCGCGGACTCGGGCGCGGTTCTCGTCGGGCTCTTCGGTCGAGCGATCTACTCGCCTGAGGACCTCGGCGGACTGGATGACAACGTCCTGCCCGTGATGTCGCTCCAGCTCTTGCCCGCCTTCTTCGCGGGTGGCTTCATCGCGATGGTGCTGAGCGCGATCATGTCGACCATCGATTCCCTGCTGGTCGTTGCGTCGAGTGCCGGCGTGCGGGACTACTGGCAGAAGACGCGCCACCCGGACATGAGCGACGAGGTTCTGATGTCGCTCTCGAAGCGCGTGACGGTGGCGCTGTCGCTGGTGGCCTTCGGAGTGGGCATCGGCATCCTCCTCTACGACAAGGAGGGCGGCGTCTTCTGGACGATCCTGTTCGGCTGGGCGGGCATCGCCGCCACCTTCTGCCCGACGATGATCCTGAGCCTCTACTGGTCAGGGCTCACCGCGCGGGGCGCGAAGTTCGCGATGGTCGCCGGATTCCTCGCCGTGCCGCTGTTCAAATTCGCCGCGGGGCCGCTGCTCTCGGGTGTTGGCCTCGAGAGCTGGGGCGCGCGCCCGGCAGACCTCGACGCGCTGCTGCCGTCCTTCGT
>CAYGST010000604.1:0-3097 GCA_964352415.1 uncultured Planctomycetaceae bacterium
CGAGTTCGCCACGATCCACGTCTCGGCGACTCCGCGCCCCTATGTCTTCCCGCTGCGCGCGCCGGATGGGACGCCGCTGACGCGTGCCTTCCCGATGGAGCAGGTGCCGGGGGAGTCCAGCGACCATCCGCACCACCAGTCGCTCTGGTTCGCGCACGGGGACGTCAACGGCTTCGACTTCTGGCACGGCACCGATCGCGCCGAACGCCAGGAGCTCGAGGGCGAGGCGCAGCACGGGGTCGAGGACGGCGTTCACGTCGTCCGCGCGAGCTACCGCTGGCTCGTCGACGCGGGGACGGTCGTGGCGAACGAGACGCGCGAGTGGCGCTTCGGGGAGGAGGACGGCGCGCGTTTCGTGGACTTCGACACGACGCTGTGGCCCTCGTCCGCGCCGCTCGTGTTCGGTGACACGAAGGAGGGCAGCTTCGCCCTGCGCATCCACCCGGCCTTGCGGGTCGAGGGCGAGCACGCCACCGGTACGCTCAGCAGCAGCGAGGGCGCGAGCGGCCGCGACGCCTGGGGGCGCCGCGCGCGCTGGATCCACGATGTCGGGACGATCGACGGTCAGCACTACGGCGTCGTGCTCCTCGATCACCCGTTGAACCCGCGCCACCCGACCTGGTGGCACGCGCGCACCTATGGCCTGCTCGCGGCGAACCCGTTCGGGCAGGGAGCCTTCGAGGGCGAGGGCGACGGCGAGCTCGTCGTGCCGGTGGGGGAGACGCTGCGCCTGCGTTACCGCGTGCTCCTGCACGGAGCAGACTGGGACGACACGCGCGTCGACGAGGCCTGGCAGCGCTGGGCCGCAGGGGAGTAGGGGCGGCCTTGCAGCGATGGTCGAGCGGATGCGGTGGTCTGAGCTCTGTGTCCTCTGTGATCTCTGTGGTTCAAACCTCTGCCGGCGGAGAGCTCGAACCCCCGCAATCGTTCAACCACGGCTGCAACCACCCCGCTCCGCTCAGGTGCCCTCTGCGGGCGAGAGGCCCCCCGCTCCGCTCAGCGCAGGCCCGCGAACGGATCAGCGACCTCGACGGGCCGCGTCTCCGGCGCCCACACCTGGATCTCGGTCACGCGCCCCGTGTCGTCGAACGAGCCGAAGCCGAGCCGGCCCCAGCCGAAGCGGCGGTCCTCCGCCTCGAAGATCGGCTCCTCGCCGCCGTCCCAGAAGACGCGGATCGTGCCCTCGGCCGTACGGCGCTCGACGCGGATGGTGTGCCACTGATCGTTGCCCCATTCGATGCCCTTGGCCTGCGGCGGGAGGAGGCTCACGCGCGGCGCGCGATCGACGGCGAACACGCTGTGCGCGTTCGCGTCGGGCTGCGGGGCGAGGTGCGTGTAGTAGTACCGATCCGCCGCCACGAACCCGAAGACCACGCACAGATCGCGGTGCGCGTAGTTGCGACCCGTCTGCTCCACGCGCAGCTCCATGTCGAAGTCGGCGACGAGCAAGTCGGGCAGGAGCGCGATGCCGCTCGGCGAGCGGTACAGCGGCTCGTAGGCGCTCGGCGCGAAGAGCTCGAGGTAGCTGTTGTGCTCGACGCGCCCCCAGCGCCACGCCGCGGGGTCACTGCGCGCGAAGTCGTCGATCTTGTTCGGGTGCGTGAACTCCTCCTGGAAGACGAGCGCCCAGGGCACCTCCTCCTCCGTGATCGGCTCGCTGCGCGACGAGCAGGCGGTCAGGGCCAGCGTCAGCCCGAAGGCCAGCGCCGCGAGGGAACTGAGGAGACGCGGCATGCGCTAGACCTCCGACGGGACGACGAACGGGGCGCGGTACGACGGTCGCGCGAGCGCGGCAGCCGCCTCGTTCCCGACGATCGCCTCCGTGACCGGATCGACCTCGAGCCACGCGCCGCGCGTCAGCGGCGACTTCGCGAGGTCGACCTCGTTCGCCTCCAGGTGCGCGATCAGGCGCGCGCTGGCCTCGCCGGCGAGCGGCGTCGTCAGCAGCCCCTTGCGGATCGCGTCGGCCTCGGCCGCAGCGCCGACGCGGTGGGAGATGTTGCCGAGATGGCACATCGCGCTCGAGAGGTGACCCTCGCGGATGTCTGCGTTCAGCTCCTCTTGCTTACGGCTGCGCACCGCGCCGATGAAGTTCGCGAAGTGATCGCCGCCGCCCTTCCAGCGCTGCACCTCGACGGCCTTCTGGTCGTAGGCGATCGCGCTGCTGTAGTCCGGGATGCGCAAGTGTCCGCCCGCGCAGTTGACGAGCACGCCGATACGCACGCCGAGCGCGCTGTCCATCTTGCCGCCCCAGTCCTCGGTCTGCGCGGCCCTGTCGCGCGGCAGGCCGCGCACCTCGAACAGAATGTCGGGGCCCTTGCCGAAGTGCTGGAAGAGGACCTGTGAGTTGGGCGTGTTGCCGTCGTCGTCGTAGCCGAGGCGCCCGCCGATGCTGAGCGTGTTCTTCGGGAGCGCGTCGTGCCCCGCGACCCAGCGCGCGAGGTCCATCTGGTGCACGCCCTGGTTGCCGAGGTCGCCGTTGCCCGTGGCGAAGTCCCAGTGCCAGTCGTAGTGCAGGTTCTTGCGACCGAGCGGCACGAGCGGCGCGGGGCCGGTCCACAGGTCGTAGTCGACGCTCTTCGGCGGCTCCTGGGGCCCGCTGACCTTGCCGATGGACTTGCGCGGCTTGTAGCACAGACCGCGCACGTGGCGGATGTCGCCGAGGTTGCCGTCGCGCAGCCACTGGATCGCTTCCTGGATACCGGAGCTGGAGCGGCACTGCATGCCGGCCTGCACGATGCGGCCGTACTTGCGCGCGGCGGCGACGAGCTGCGCGCCTTCCCACACGTTGTGCGAGACCGGCTTCTCGACGTAGACGTCCTTGCCGGCCTGGCAGCTCCAGATCGCCTGCAGCGCGTGCCAGTGGTTCGGCGAGGCGATCGAGACGATGTCGATGTCGTCGCGCTCGAGGGCCTTGCGCAGGTCGGCGTAGGTGTCGACCTTCACGTCACGCTTCTCGAGCTCCGCCTTCTTCGCCGCGAGCACGTCGGCGTCGACGTCGACGAGCGCGACCACGGTCACGTTGGGCAGCGCCAGGAAGCCGTTGACGTGGGCCATCCCGCGACCGCGCCGTCGACTCCTTCTAGCGCGTAGGATC
>CAYGST010000605.1:0-3097 GCA_964352415.1 uncultured Planctomycetaceae bacterium
TCCCATGGTATCGCCGTTGACGACACATCGCGGAGAGCTGGATGGACCCGAACCTTCCACCCATGAGCTCGCGCAGCGACCTAGAGCTTCGCGCCCAGCACACGCCCCCTCCCCACCCGCGCCTACTCCGGCTGGATCGACAGCCCGCCCGAGGAACGCAGCTCGACGCGGTAGGACTTGCCCGGCCGCACCTCCATGAACGGCGCCTCCCCGTGGATCGCGCGCACGCCCTTCGCCGCCGCCGCTTCGGGGTCGTTGGCGTACTCCCAGAACTGCCCCCAGAGCTCAGCGTGGTACAGCTCGTCCGCCGCGTCGCCCTCGAAGTACGGCGTCGGGTGCGTCCCCGGCTGATCGATCTCGACGCCGTTCTCCGGCGCGACGCTCTCGCTGAACACGCGGTTGAAGAGGCACAGCGACGTGCCGCGCAGAAACTCCCCCGCCTCGACGTACTGGTCGTCGAACTTGATCACCAGCGTCTCGAGGTAGAGTCGCCTCCCCTCGATCTCGATCTCCTGCTCCGGACCCGTTCGCTCCCCCGTCCGGTCGTACTCGAGGAAGCGCACCGTCGTCACCACCTTCGTCGGGTCGTCCGGCGACGGCTGCTGCCCGACCACCTCGATGCGCGCGACCCGGTGATCGATCTTGAGCAGCGCGAGCCGCACGGTCAGCTCCTGGACCTCGCGCTCTGAGGCGGCCAGGTCGGCTTCGGCCTGCACCAGCTGGTCCTTGGTCGCCGTCAGCGCCCCCGTCAGCTTCCCGATCTCGGCCCGCGCGCTCTCGAGCTCGACGGCGTCGCGGACGTGCTGCTGCTGGTTGAAGGTGAACCAGCCGGCGACGCCGGTCATGGTGAACATCAGGACGATCAGGACGGCGCGGTACATGGCAGCTCCAGCGGAACGGTGACACTCCCGTACTGCGCCGAGCTGGCGCGCGGGAGGCGGCGGTGCAGTCGGGGCTACGAGTCCTCGGAGGGAAGACTCCGACGCCACTCCGCCACCAGCAGGTTGACCACGAGGCCATAGCTCTTCAACCCCTCGGATTGTCCCTGACTCTTCAGGTACACGTCGTTGCTGGCCTCGGCGACCTCCGTGACCACCGTGCGCTTCGAGGCCCAGAACTCCCGGTTGAGGTCCAGGTCCGCGCGCACCGCCTCGGAGAGCCCCGCGCGCAGGAACTCGGCCTGGAGCCAGTCGTAGCGACTCACGGCGCCCGTCGCGAGGCTCAGGGCGACGAGCGTCCCTGCGTAGCGAATCGCCGGGTCGGGCGACCGTCGGCAGGCTTGCCAAGCGATGAAGTTCGCCTCGTCCTCACGCGCGAAGCCCTTGAAGTGGGCCAGCTCGTGCGCGGACGCGAACGGCAGCACCCACCAGGAGGTCTCCTCGTTCACGTGCGACTCCGCGGTGAACGGCGAGTAGATGCCGGAGATCCCGAGGCGCGAGAGCGCCGGCGAGAGAAAGGCCTGGCGCAAGAGGGGCTGGCCCCCCGCCAGCACGGGAACCTCGGCCGCCAGCGCCTCGTAGCCAGCGAGCAAGCGCGGGTCCACGCCGCCCGGCCCCGGGCGCAGCGCGAGATCTTCGGGTTCGACCTGCTCCCGCAAGCCGTTGCACTCGGCCACCAACCATCGCACCAAGTCCTCGAGGTCGCCGCGGTCCACGCCTGAGCTCTCGAGCTGCGCATGAACCGCGTAGGGCTCACGCGCGTGATTCAGCCCCCAGGACACGAGAAAGAAGGCGTACAGCACGCCGGCCGCCGCCAGGGCGCGCGTGAGCGCGTGGGCCGCCTGGTTCCGGAGACTGCGATTGCCGCGCAGGCGCGCCGCGAACGCGCGTGGCAGCGCGAGCAGCAGCGTCACGAGCAGCAGCACGAGCAGCACCTCCGCGAGGTGAAAGGGCAGCGCACCCGCGACTCCCCGGAGCGCATCGCGCACGCGCGGGAAGAGGGCGGTCGAGTAGTGCTCCTCGACGAGCTCGGGGCGCGCGGCGGCGAGCTGCAGCACACCGAAGCCGAGCGGCGCCAGCGCGAAAAGGGCGCAGCGACGGCGCCAGGGAACGCGGCGATCGTCGGGCCGCCGCGGCGCCCAGTCCCGCTGCGCGCCCTCCGTCATTCGCGGACGATCCCCATGACCGGGATCGAGCGCGGCGCCTCGCCCGGCACGTTCGTCTCGAAGCGCACGGTCGCGCGGATCAGCCCGAGGTAGTCACCCGCGTCGCCGTCGATCACGAGGGTCCAGCCCTGCTCCGTCCCCTGGTTCACGAGCTCCTGCCGAACGGTGATCCCGGGCGGCTGCGAGTTGAGGACCTCGAGTGAGGTGACGTCGAACGAGTCTCCGTCCACGTGGCGTAGCTCGATCTTGCGGGTGAACGTCCGGCCGGGCAGCACCTGCCCGACGGCGAACATCGTCGGCTGCACGCGCAGGTCGCCGAACAGCGAGGCGTTGACCGTCAGGTCGACCACGTGCTGGATGGGAGCCGCTTCCGGCTCGAGCTTCCCGCGGATCGTCGCCTGGATCGCGCAGTTGAACGCGCCCCAGGGAGCGCCTTCACCGATCACGACGGCGATGGGCAGGATGCCGTCGGGGCGTCGTTCTTCCGGCGTCGCGGTCACGGCGGGGTGCGTCGGCTTCAGGTCCACGAGCTCGAACTCCGGGTCGACGCAGGTGAGCAGCACCGTGAAGTGATGGTCGCGGCCGGCGGGGAGGAAGCCGGGGCGCAGGGGGCTCGGCTGGAAGCGCGCGAAGGGCTCGATCTCGGCCTTGATCACGAGCTGGAGGATGGGTTGATCGGTCGAGTTCGAGTGCACGAGGATCGACTTCGACTGGGTGCCGAAGCCCTTGGGCTTCCACACGATGTCGATGGTCGAGCCCTCACCCGGCTCGAAGCGGTTCTTGTCGAGCTCGACGGTCGTGCAGCCGCAGCTGGGCTTGATCTCGCCGACGATGAGGGCCTTGTCGCCGGCGTTGGTGAAGGTGAAGGAGCCGACGATGTCCTCGGTGTCGGGGACCGTGCCGAAGTCGAGGATGGCGTCGTCGAAGACCATCCGCGCGGCCGGGAGGCGGCCGGCGTTCTCGAGGGCGTCGGTCTCGCCGTGGCGGATGGCC
>CAYGST010000606.1:0-3088 GCA_964352415.1 uncultured Planctomycetaceae bacterium
GCCCTAAACGGATTTCCGTCTACTCGATCGCGAGTGGATCATCGCGAAACGCCTGACGCGCCAGCGCGGGCCCGAGCCCCTCCCCATTCGTGTGATTCCCGTCGGCGATTGGCGGCGATCGGTGAGTCGAGCCCCTTCGCAGCCGAGAGACAGGTCCAGCCGAGGCGACTGGGCTCGATGGAGGTGGCTCAGTGCCTTTGAAAGCGGCCACTTCGCCTCCCACGGGCACGCGGGCGGCTCCGCGGAGAGCGGATCGGCGAAGTGCGGTACGGACTGGAGCGCTCAGTCCGTTCACAATCGCCGAATCGTCAGCATGAAGAGCTCGGCCAGTGGATACGCACTCGACATGGCACCCAGACTCGTCACACGGAGACGCATGTCCGCGCGCCGACCTTCAGCAGTCGGCTGCGAATCGTGCCGCCCTGGGCACGCGCGTACTCCGTCCCGGCGAGCGCCATCCTCCGAATCGCTGACATCAGCACGTAGGCGATTGAGGATATGTAGAGCCGCACCTGGTTGGCCCGAATCGTTGACGCGCTCGTGCGGTCGGCATAGAGGCACATCTGCTGCTCCTTGATGCGGTTCTCAATGTCGCCCCGAAGGCAGTACACCTTCGCGCAAACCGCCTTGCCTCTGCGTCGGACTTGCACGCGAGCGAGGTCACGATGAAGCGCGGGTTCGCGCCCCGCGACGAGTGCTCGGGCTTCGCGATCACCACCCGCTGCCGCGACCACGAGCTCCGCGTCGTCCACCAGAAGCGACCGAAGATCTTCTGCGTTCGTCCGCCCATCTCCGAGTGCCCGGCCGCGAGCTGGCGCAGATCGGTACTCCTCTCCTCGAGCCGTGCATTGCGGGCGAGGCCCACGATGTAGTCGGCGCCCTCGTCCTTGCACCAGCTCAGCAGCCAGTCGCTACAGAAGCCAGAGTCGGCGCGGACCACGATCTGGACCTTCGGCCAGCTCCCGCGAATGCGCTTCACGATTCGCTCCAGCTCCTCGAGGCTCCCGACCGCGCCATCCTGATTCGTGGTACGCAGCCGCGGACACGAGAGGTGCTTGCCGCAGAAGATGTACAGTGGCATGTAGCAGTAGCAGTCGCAGTACACGTTGAAGAAGCGGCCCTCGTGCTCGCCATGCCGTGGATCGTCGGTCGCGTCGAGGTCGAGCACGATACGTTTGGGCGCGCGCTGATTCGACTCGAGAAAGACGTCCACCAGCAGCGTGTCGACAACCCCCTCGTCCAATGAAATTCTGCGGTAGCGGTCTTCGGCCGCCGTCTCAGGCCGGCTCAGCTCCAGCCGGTTGAGCGCCACGCTGCCTGCGAGACCGTGG
Source organism: uncultured Planctomycetaceae bacterium (assembly GCA_964352415.1). GTDB lineage: Bacteria > Planctomycetota > UBA1135 > UBA1135 > JABACD01. The sequence continues at coordinate 1,332 of CAYGST010000606.1, forward strand.
CCTTGGTCCCGTTTTCGACGCTTCACTCCTCCCGAATCCCGCTTACCGACCATCGCAGCCAGGAGTGGGTCGCGGCGCAACTCGTCGTGATCGACCAGGTCCTCGTAGCCCAGGGCCAGGCCGTACACGCGCTGGCGGGCCAGCTCTTCGATCACGTGCTCCACCCGCTTGGGGGCTCGGTGCTCGCGAAAGCAGGCAGCGAAGCGCTCGAGCAGCCGGAGGGGGTCGTCAGCCGGTCGCAGCAGCAGCGAACCACCGTCGGACGTGATGTTCCCACCGTCGAATCGGGCGATCAGCTCGTGGCGAGAAGAGGCTCGGAAGCGAAGCTCGGAAGTAATGCACTCTGTCATCGAACCCGCCGCGCGTGAGAATGACGAGGGAGATCAAAGCCCCGCGTTAGCCCACGAACGGCGGTTCGTCAGCAGGGAGCTGGTGAGTCCGAACGAAGGCGGCGAGTTCTCTTTCTTCTGATCTACCTCGCCGATCGGCCCCAGCCCCCCACACTTCACACGGCGCCTACCCGTTCAGCGGTCCGTCCTCTGTGCCCTCTGTGGTTCAAGTCTCTGCCGGCCGAGAGCTCCAACCCCCGCAACCGCTCGACCACGGCTGCAGTACCTCCCCACCCCAATCACAAGGCCGCCGCACCCCTTCGAGTGCGGCGGCCGTTGCGCGTCCGGGTGGGCGCGATGCGCCCGTGCGCCTCAGTTGCCCCAGGTCGCCGGCCGCACCGCGTTCGGCATCGCGAGCGCGTGCACCGCGCAGGCCGTGCCGTAGTTGGCGGTGCGCTCGAAGATGCGGTCGTTCCACAGGCCGCCGTCGATCTGCACCTCGAAGAGCCGCTCGCGCAGGCGGCGGCGGTACTCCTCGCGCTCGGCCTCGGGCAGCTGCTCGATGGCCTGGGCCGCGTAGACGTGGGCGTAGTAGAAGTAGTACGGCGCGACGCCGTAGGGCTTGATGTGCGTGCCGTTCTGCGCGCGACGCTTGTCGAGCCACTCCCAGTGCACGAGGAACGAGTCGATCGCGCCGCGCACCCGCGCGATGGACCCACGACCGGCGAGGTGCAGCGTGGTCTCCGTGACGAGCATGCGGCCGACCGAGCCCGGGAGCTGACCGCCGCGCGGCTGCTGGCCCTCGTTGGAGCTGTAGACCACCTCACCGGTGTCGACGAGGCCGCGCTCGAGCCCGTCGAGCGCGCGGTCCACCATCTTGCGCGACACGCCATAGCCCTGGGCCTTCGCAGTGAAGAGCGCCTGCAGCGCCGGCCCCGTCATGAACGGCGACGTGGGCGAGACCTGGTCGAGCGGCCCGCGGCGTGAGTAGCTCCAACCGCCGCTGCCGGGGATCTCGAGCTTCTCGAGACCATCGAGGTAGAACTTCACCGCCTTCTCGAGCTTGCCGTCCATGCCCTTCGGCACGCGCTCGTCGCGCTGCAGACCGACGAGGAACTCGATGGCGTAGACGTAGCCCCAGCCGCGCACGTCGTAGCCGCCGCCGTAGTCCGGATCCATCAGCTCGTGGCGCACCGCGCCGACGACGAAGTCGACCGCGCGCGCCACGGCGCCCTGGCGATCCGCGTCCTCGTCGTAGCCGGGCGCCTGGGTCAGCGCGTTGGCGACGATCGAGGTGCCGCCGACGCGATACCCCATCGGAATCTCGTTCCGCGCCTTCAGACCCTTCGTGTAGACGGGCACGCGGTAGACGCCTTCGTACGGCCACTCGGCGCTGTCGTCGCCCTCCTGCATCTCGACGAGAGCAGC
>CAYGST010000607.1:0-3056 GCA_964352415.1 uncultured Planctomycetaceae bacterium
GCCCTGGAAGGGGTGGCGCAGGGGGGGCGCTCGATGCCTCGGACGGAGGCGAGCTGCCCGTGGAGCCTCTCGAGACGCCCGAAGGCTATCCTTGACCGATCGGTGTAGGTTGACTACGTTGCCCCCATGAGCCCCGGACCCGCCAAGAGCTTCGACCCCGAAGTCGCACTGCGCCAGGCACGCGACCTCTTCTGGAGGCGTGGCTACGACGGCACGGGCATCCGCGATCTCGAGGCCGAGCTCGGGATCAACCGCAAGAGCCTGTACGACACGTTCGGCAGCAAGCGCGAGCTCTTCCTGCGCGCGCTCGAGCAGTACACCGACAGCGTCATCGCGCGTATCTGCCACGGCCTCGCTGACGAGCGCGGCACGGCGTTCGAGAACCTGGAGCGCGTGCTCGGGAAGCTGCAGGCGCACCACGCCTCGCCCGAGAGCCGTGGCTGCTTGCTCGGTGTCGCGATGGGCCAGGCCGGCCCGAACGACGAGGAGCTCGCCGAACATCTGCGCGGCTACCTGACGCGGCTCGAGCGTGCTTTCGAGACCGCGCTGACGTCCGCGCAGGCGGATGGCAGCGTGCGCGCAAACGTCCACCCCAAGGACAGCGCGCGGCAGCTCGCCGTGCTCACCCAGGGCATGGCGCTCGTCGGGCGCGTGAACAACTCGCACGCACTGCAGCGCTCGATCGTGCGCGCCTCGCTCGACGGGCTGCGCGCCTGAACTCGCTTCGCCCCGCGCGACCCGTCTCCGATGAACTCCGGAGCGCGCCGCGCAGGCGGCCTCGGCCGGGCTTCACCTCGAGCCCTGCTCGCCGAACCCGACCACTCGCCCGCTCCAGCGGCCCACTGACTCGCCTTCTCCCCTTCACGAAGACCCGCTCCCATGACTCGCACCCTCTGTCCCGCCGGCCGCCTGCTCCTCGTCTCGCTCGGGCCTCTCCTCGGGCTCCTCACGCCGTCCAATCACGGATCGACAGCGGCGCTGTTCGCGCAGGACGGCGGTGAAGCCGTCGCCGAGGTCCCCGCGCCGTACTTCCCGCCGTCGAATGCCCTTGGCGAAGGCCTTTCGCCCGACGCGCTCACGCGGCTCGACGAGCTGGTGCGGGGCTTCGTCGACAATGAAGACATCGTCGGCGCCGAGCTCCTGGTGATCAAGAACGGCAAGTCGGTCCTGCACGAGGCCTACGGGTGGAGCGACGTCGACGCCAGGCGGGAGATGGAGGTCGACAGCGTGTTCTGCGTGCGCTCGATGACCAAGCCCCTGATCGGCACCGCGGCGCTGATGCTGATCGACGACAAGCAGATGAAGCTGGACGATCCCGTGGCGCAGTACCTGCCCGCCTTCGACGTGGACGGGTCGCGCGACATCACGATCGAGCACCTCCTGACCCACACGAGCGGCCTGCCGATGTCGCTGATCTTCTCGACCGACCTCACGACGCTCGACGGGATCCAGGACGTCGCGCTGAAGGGCGCCGGGATCGAGCTCGACTTCCCGCCGGGGACGGACATTCAGTACAGCGACCAGGGCACCGACACGCTGACCGCCGTGGTCGAGGTCGTCAGCGGGATGAGCGCCGCCACCTTCGTCGAGTCGCGCCTCCTCGTGCCGCTCGGGATGAAGGACAGCGTGACCGTGATGACGGAGGGCCACCCGCTGCGCGCGCGCTCAGCGAGCAAGTACGTGGGCGCCAACGGAACGTGGACCTCCTTCTGGAGCCCGGAGAAGCCGCCGCTGTTCCCGTTCTTCCTGGGCTCGCAGGGCCTCTACTCGACGCTCGAGGACTACGCCCGCTTCCTGCAGCTGTGGAAGCGCAAGGGTCGCTCCAGCGAGGAGCGGCTGCTCGGCGCGCGCTACGTGCGCAAGGCGCTGACGCCCAGCCCGTTCGACTTCGGCAGCGCGGCGACTGCACTCCCCGGACTCGAGGTCTCCTACGGGTACCTGATGGAGCTGTGGATGGAGCCGGGCGAGCTGAACGAGGACGGTGAAGCGGGCGAGAGTCAGCTGGTCGCCTTCGGCCACACCGGCTCGGACGGCACGCACGCCTGGTGCTTCCCGGAGCAGGACGCGATGGTGCTCTACTTCACGCAAACGCGCGGCACGATGACGGGATTGCAGGTCGAGGAAGCGCTCGGCGAACTGCTGCTCGGCGCGCCCTACGACCCGATGCAGGACGCGCCGCCGCTCGACGACTACCTCGGCTACTACTACGAGGGCGGCGACGACTTGTACCGCGCGATCATCCGCGACGGCGACGACCTCGCGCTCGAGATCCTCGGCCAGGCCGTCGTCCCGCTCGGGTACATGGGCGGCGACAGGTGGAAGCTGAAGCCGCGCCCCGATCAGGTCATCGAGTTCGACCGCGACGTCGAGGGCCGCGTGGTCGGGTACCACATCGGTGACCACGTCGAGTACCGCCTCGAGCCCGACGCAGACCTGCCGAGCGGAGACGAACTCGCGCAGCGCGCGTTCGAGGTCCACGGGCTTGCACGACTCGAGGAGCTCGGCCCGATTCGCCTCCAGGGCAAGGTCGCGATGGAGAAGGCCGGCATGAGCGGGGCCTTCGACGTGATCGCCGAGTGGCCCAACCGCTTCCGGATCGACTTCACGCTCGGAACGAATTTCGAGCGCACGGCGTTCGACGGAGAGACCGTCACGTACGCCTCGAACATGGAGGACGTGGGTCCGCTCGAGGGCGACCGCGCCGAGCAGGTGCGTCGCGACAACCTGCTGGCTCGCTTCGGCGACCTGCGGCTGACGCGCTCGCCGCTCACGACGATCCAACGCATCCAGCGCAGCGCAATGGACGTCTACATCGTCCGCGCCGGCGACACCTCGGCGACGGCCTCGACGCTCTACATCGGAGTCGAGACCGGCCGCGTCGTGCGCGAGTCCAACGTCACGCACGTCCCCGGCGCGGGGCGCCTCGGAACCCACGCGACCTTCGGCGACTTCCGTGAGGTCGAGGGGATGTGGCTCCCCCACCGCACCGAGGTGAACTTCGGGAACGCGATGCTCGGCACGCTCGTGACGGAGACGGAGACCGTCGAGCTCGGCGC
>CAYGST010000608.1:0-3045 GCA_964352415.1 uncultured Planctomycetaceae bacterium
TCTCAGCGATCCCCCCCGACCCCTCCCAGCCCACGAACGGCTGGAAGCGCACCTACTGGGTGGTCTGGCTCGCGAACCTCGTCACCGCGGTCGGGATGATGAGCTTCCTCGTCTTCTTCCCCGCGCACCTCGAGACGATGGGGCTCGAGGGCGACGAAGTCGCGCTGTGGTCCGGGCTGATCTTCGGCGGCGCGCCCTTGGTGGCCGCGCTGATGACGCCCATCTGGAGCGCGCTCGGCGATCGCTACGGACGTCGCCTGATGACCGTGCGGGCGATGCTCGCCATCACGATCTTCGTCGGGGCGATGGCCTGGGCGACCGCGCCCTGGCAGCTGCTCGCGCTGCGCCTGTGCCAGGGCTTCTTCTCCGGCTTCGTCGCGCCGAGCATCACGCTCGTGAGCGTCGTGGCGCCCGTTCACAAGCAGGGACTCGTGGCCGGTTCCCTGCAGACAGCGCTGGCGCTCGGCGCCATCCTCGGGCCGCTGATCGGCGGGACCGTGCAGCCGCTCTACGGGCTGGAGACCGTCTTCCTCGGTGTCTCGTGCGCGAGCTTCGTCGCGGCGCTGCTGGTCTGGTTCCTCGCCAAGGAGAACGCGAGCGATCGCCAGACCGTCGAGCGCGGCCTCTCGCCCATCTCGATCCTGCGCGCGAGCGTGGAGGATCTGCGTGACGTGTGGCGTAACCCGCGCATGCGTGACGCGCTGAAGCTGCTGTTCTGGATGGTGCTCGCCGTCGGGGCGTCGAACCCGCTGATGGAGCTGTACGTTCGAGAGCTGGGCGCGAGCGTGGAGCGCGCGCCGATTGTGACCGGCGTGCTGACGAGCTGCTTCGCGGCGGCGAACTTGATCGCGATGCCCCTTTGGGGCGGTGCCGGCGACCGAGGCGGGCACGCGGCGACGATGCGGCGCTGCGCGCTGTTCGGCGTCGCCGCGCTCGCGCTGAACGCGTTCGCGGGCGGGCTCGCCATGTTGTTCGTGGCGCGCATCCTGCTGGCGGCGGCCATGGCGGGCTCCTCGCCGCTGCCCTATGGCCTCGCGGCGGTGGAGATCCCGGTCGAGCGGCGCGGCGGCGCGATGGGGGCGGTGTTCAGCGCGCGCACGCTGGCCATCGCGTGCTCGGCGATGATCGGCGGGTTCCTGGCGCAGTACGTCGGCGTGCGCGGGCTCTTCGCGATCGGCGCGGTGGTCCTCTTCGTCGTGTACCTGCGCACGGCGCCGGCGGCGCCGGCGCCGGCCGCCGACCAGGGCTAGGCGCCACCTCGGCGGCTCAGCGACCGCCGCCCGAGCCGCCGGATCCGTCCGAAGGGGGCGGCGTGCCGCCGGCCTCCTCCTCTTCCTTCTTCTTGCGCTCCGCCTCTTCGCGCGCCTTGCGCGCGGCCTCTTCGCGGGCGGCGAGCAGGGCGTCGAGGCGGCGCAGGTTGTTGCGGCTGTCGCGCAGGGCGATCTGGTAGATCTCCCGGTCCTGTGCGGAGAGCGAGTCCTTCGCGAGCATGGCTTCCGCCTGCACGGCGGAGCGCAGGTAGAGCTCGCGCGCGCGTGGCAGGTCGCGATCGAGGTTGTAGTGCAGCACCACGGCCGTGTCGTTGAGCAGCTGGCCGTTCTCCGGCTCGAGCTCCAGCGCGCGCGAGTAGCCCTCCAAGGCCCTCTCGTAGCAGCGCTGACGCAGGTCCTCGTCGACCTCCTCGGCGGACGCGGCGCGCGCCATCGCGTCGCCGGCGTCGCGGTAGAACAGCCCGACGTTGTTCCAGTAGCGCGAGACCTCCGGGGCGGCGTTGGCCTGCGCCGTGGAGAGCCGACCCGCGTCCATCAGGCGACCGCTCTGGAAGCAGTGATCGACGAGGTAGTCGAGGATGCGCAGATTCATCTTCAGGTTGCTGCGCACGCCGCCATCGAGGGCCGCCTCGTCGCTCGTCGCGAGCTGAACGAGGGAGTCGACGGCCTCGTCCATGCGCTTCGTGTGGTAATGGCAGAGCCCGATGTACCAGAGGCTGTTGGCGGCCTCGGGCCACTTGGCGAAGGCACGCACGAAGGCCTCGCGCGCCGGATCGAAGTCCTTGTCGATGAAGCGCGAGTAGCCGAGCCACCAGAGAAGCGTGGCGTCGTTCACGTCCTTCTCGCCGTGGCGCTCGAGGAAGGCCGTCTCGCCCGCCTCCACCGATTTGCGAAACTCCTCCTGCCCGAGGCTGCCGAGCAGCTGTCCGTAGTCGACCGCGGCGGGGGAGATGCCCATCCCACGCGCGTACTCGGCCCCGGCCTCGGGCAGCTTGCCCTGCCAGACCAGCGCGTCGCCGGACTTGCGCAGCGCCGTGGCCATGCGCCAGAGGTCGGGCGTGTCGGAGCCGTTCTCGGCGTCCGCGGCATCCTGGAACGAGCCGAACGCGACCTGCCAGTGGGCGGCGGCAGCGTCGGCCAGGGTCTCGTCCGCGTTCGCCACGATGAACTGCGAGAAGGCGATCTCACCCAGCATCATCAGCGCGGCCGGGCCCGGGGTCTTTGCGACGGCCTGTTCGGCGGCGGCGCGTGCGATCTCGAGGCGCTGCGAGTTCCAGGCGGCCTCGGCCAGCGGCAGGTAGGCGTCGGCGAACAGCTCCGGCTCGGCCTGCGTCGCCTTGTTCAGTAGGTCCACGGAGTCGGAGAACTGCATGCCCACCGTGCCGAGGTTCACGCCCTGCGAGATGTACTTGCGCGCCTTGTAGACGAAGGCCATCCCGTACAGGTAGTCGAGGCTGGTTCCCGTGCTGCCGGCCTCCGATAGCTCGTCGGTCATGTCCAGGGCGTCGTTCAGGAAGCCCTTCTCGATGTAGGCCCGGATCAGCCAGCGACGCGTGCGCAGCTTCCCGCCATCCAACCCGTCGGCCTGCGCGAGGAGGACGCGCGCCTCCTCGCCCTCGCCAGCGGCGATCCGCTCGCGGCCCTGGCGAATGAGCTCCGTGACCTCGGCGGCGACGGCGTCCTGGAGGACGTGGGGCGTCGCGGAGGTCGCGGGCGGCGTCGCGAGCGCGGGCAGGAGCAGGAGGAGGGAGAGCATGGCAGCGGGGGGTTGGGC
>CAYGST010000609.1:0-3043 GCA_964352415.1 uncultured Planctomycetaceae bacterium
CAGGGGCAGCTGCGCTACTGCCGGGTGATGACCGGCCGGGCGACGCCCGAGGAGGACGCGGCGGGGGGCGAGGGCGGCGCCCAAACCGACGACGACTCGATCTACACGCGCGTCACCCTCGCCTTCGTCTACATCACGCCGCGCGCCGGCTACGAGCTGGAGCCTGAACGCACCCTCGACGCCCTGCAGCCGCTCTTCGACAACGACCGCGGCGTCGGTCCGGCCGCGTGGCAGGCGATCGCGCGAGCTCGGATCCTGGTCGGCGACGGCCCGGGTGCGGTCGAGGCGTGCAGGGAGTTCACCCTCGACCTGAGCAGTCGGAACCTCGAGACGCGCGCCGTGGCCGAGCTGCTCGGCGCCGCGGCGCACAGGATGGTGGGTGACGACGCAGGCGCCGGGCCCCGGCTGGAACGCGCTCAGCGGATCTTGCGGGACCTGACCGCCGGCAACGAGGAGGCCTGGTCGAAGAGCCTCCTCGTCAAGTCGTTCGACCTGTACGCGGGCATCGCCGAGGGCGGCTGACGTAAGTGGCCCTCGGGGCGGCGATGGAGTGAAGCTCGGCCCCCTCCGGGGTCGATGGCCTGGGGGCGTGGCGCGATCGATCCTGCACTCCATCGCGCCGGTCGCGATCGGCGCACTGCTCCTGGCAGCCGGCTGCCGCACCGCGAGCCACTCCGGAAATCGTGACACCGAACTTCGGGAGCCGGAGCTCGCCAGCTCCGCGTCCCACCACGAGGCCCGTCTCGCGACTCGCGCGTCTGAAGCGACGGCCCCGCATCGAGTTGCACCGACGCTCCAGGATCCGGACGCCCCCAGGCTGCACGAGGGAGAATCCGAGCCGCGCGAGTTCGCCCGCCCCGACCCCGAGCGCACCGCGGGCATCGTCGTGCGCAAGCGCGGCGACGCCGACTGGTGGCTGCGCCTTCGCCTGCCCCTCGCCTTCGGCCTGACGGACATCGACCTCGGCCGTGACCTCAGCATCGATCTCGAGACCACGACGACGGTCTCCGTCGTGCCGACCCTCGAGGGCCCCATCGTGCTCGACCGCCGCTGGACGCTCGTGCCCTACGCCGGCTTCGGCGCGGCCTACCAGTACGAGGGCGGGCAGCTCGCGGGCGACGACCCGTGGGTCTGGCTGGCGCGCGGCGGCCTGCGCGCCCACTACTGGAAGCCGTTCGGCGAGCGCTACGCCGTCTTGACCAAGGGCGAGCTGCGCTACGAGAGCGTGCTCGGCGAGGGTCATGGCGCACTGGGCGACCTCGGATCGTTCGACGCGGCCGTGGAGGTGCGCCGGGTGCTCGGCAAGCCTGGCCTGAAGACGCACCTCCAGCCGGGGATCTACCTGCAGGCCCTGCACTTCTTCGAGGACGACGACGTCCGCGTGGACGGCGTCTCCGCGCAGGCCATCGAAGACCAGCTCGAGCTCGGCATGAGCTTCGGGACGAGCGAGCCCGCCTCGATCGGGTGGATCCCCGTGCCGCGGATCTTCATCGGGGCCTTCGTGGGCGAGGAGCAGCGGGGCGTCCGGATCCGCATCGGGCAGCTCTGAGCCCCCGCACGGGTACGACCTGCGAGGGAATTCGAACCGGCGCGAATGCCGGCGGGTCGTCTGAGTATTGTGGGTCGTAGCTCGGCCCGAGCCCGTACTCGCACGACACCCGCCCCTCACTGCTCCATGTCCGAATCCGCCACCCCCACGCCGCAGGGCTCCACTCCGAAGCCGCCCATCAAGGAGTCGATCTGGGACGTCTACTACCCCACGAACATCGACGAGGACAAGGACTCGGTGCTCATCGCGAGCTTCCCGATGATCATCTACTTCTGGCCGTCGATCTTCGTCTTCATGATCTGCGGGATCCTGCAGACGATGGGCGTCACGGAGACGAGCCTCGGCTGGTGGGCGACGGCCTCACTGGCCTTCAACCTGCTCGTGATCGTCACCGACCTCTCGCAGAAGAAGTTCTTCATCGTGGCGCTGCTGATCGCGGTCGTCGCGCTGCTGCTGTACATCGCAGGGCAGAAGGAGATGGGCTTCGTCGGCGGGATCGGCAGCGCGATCGGCGCGCTGGAGCTGACCTACAGCACCCACGTCTACTTCGTCATCTCGGGCTTCCTGGCGCTGTTCCTCCTGCTCGGGATGCTGCAGCCGCGCCTCGACTACTGGCGCTTCGAGCCGAACGAGTTCACGCACTACATCCAGCCCTGGGGCCGTGACCAGTCGATCCCGCGCCTCGGCACGACCGTCACGCGTGAGGTCCCCGACGTGCTCGAGCTGTTTCTGACCTTCGGCGGCGGCACGCTCGTCATCCGCCGCGAGAAGGAAGTTGTCGCTCGCATCGAGCACGTGCCTTTCCTCGGTCGGCGCATGAAGATGCTCGAGGGCATGCTCGGCGTCACCCGCGTCAAGCACGTTTAAACGACGCCATGACGCAGGCGCTCCCGCGCGGTCACCACCGCGCGGGAGCGCCGCGCTTCGCCCCATGACGATCGATCCGACCCCGGCGGCCGCCACTCCGCCCGGTGAGCACTTCCTCCCGATCGCGCTGCACGACCTCGTCGACGCGCTGATCGAGCGCACGCCCGACGCGGAGCGCGTGGAGGCGCGCGCGCTGTTCGACCTCTATGTGCGGCTGTTCGTCGCGCGCCAGCGCGAGCTGCGCCGCAAGCTCGTGCGCAGCTACGCCCACCTGCGGCCGGACGGCGACCTCGTCGACCTGTCGGAGCACGACGACGGAGAACGCGGCGCCGAGCGCGAGGGCTTCCTCGACGAGCTCGACGGCGTCCTGCGCAGCGCGAACTACGTGCCGCTGACGCCGGACGACATCGACCACGCCCTGCAGCTGCGCTCGCCCTACGGCCTCGAGGTCCACGTCGAGCTCGCGGACTACGCGGTGCTGCGACTCTACACCCGCGGTCGCGACGTCCAGCAGCACACGCGCCGCCTGTGGCAGTCGGCCTACACGCGCAGGGAGACCTCCGAGGTCCCGATCCACCGCCGGCTGTTCCTCGCCATCGCGCTCGACAAGCGCCACCTGCACCTCAA
>CAYGST010000610.1:0-3042 GCA_964352415.1 uncultured Planctomycetaceae bacterium
TCTGCAGGATCTCCTCGCGCTCGAGGACGTAGGCCTCGTCGTGCTTGGGCCGCCGCAAGCACCCCGAGGGAATCGTCACCTACATCGTCGACCGCAACATCAACCCGACGAACGTCTGCGTCACCGACTGCGGGTTCTGCGCGTTCTACCGGCGGCCCAAGCACGACGAGGCCTACGTCCTCGAGCGCGAGGAGATCCTGCAGAAGGTCCAGGAGACCGCGGACCTCGGCGGACGCCAGCTCCTGATGCAGGGCGGCCACCACCCCAAGATCCAGTCGGACTGGTGGTGCGACCTGATCGCGGACATCCGCGCCAAGTTTCCCACGGTCAACTGCCACGCCCTCTCGGCGCCGGAGCTCGACTTCTTCTCCGTGATCGAGAAGCGTCCGATCGAGGACATCCTCGAAGACCTCAAGGCCGCTGGCCTCGGCTCGGTTCCCGGCGCGGGCGCGGAGATCCTCGTCGAGCGCGTGCGCGAGATCATCGCGCCGAAGAAGACGGACACCGACCGCTGGCTCGACGTCCATCGCAAGATCCACGAGGCGGGTCTGCGCAGCTCGGCGACGATGATGTTCGGCCACGTCGAGACGGCCGCCGAGCGCATCGAGCACCTCGAGCGCCTGCGCGACCTGCAGGACGAGACGAGCGGCTTCACCGCCTTCGCCTGCTGGAACACCCAGCCGGCCGGCGTGCCCGAGGAGCACCTCTACCCGAAGAAGACGACGCCGGCGCAGTACCTGCGCGTCAACGCCATCGCGCGCGTCTACCTCGACAACTTCGACAACGTGCAGACGAGCTACGTGACCCAGGGCGTCAAGACCGCCCAGGTGAGCCTGCGCTTCGGCTGCAACGACTTCGGCGGCACGATGCTCGAGGAGAACGTCGTCTCCGCCGCCGGCTGCGCAAACCTGGAGTCGATCCAGAAGATCGAGTCCGTCATCGAACGCGCCGGCTTCACCCCCCGCCAGCGCAACTCCTGGTACGGCATCGTCGACGAACGCCACGAGGGTCCGACGACCCCGGCGAACGCCGAGGAGGCCCGCCCGGTCCCGCCGAAGGAGACGCACGCATGACCGTCGACATGGGCAAGACAAGCGAACAGCGGCTCCAGGATCGCGCCGCCGAGGCTGGCCTGGGCGAGATCGCCGAGAAGGTGCTCGCCGGCACGCGGCTGACGCGCGAGGACGGGCTCGCGCTCTACCGCGCCGAAGACCTGCACACGGTCGGACGCCTCGCGAATCACGTACGCGAGAGGCTGCACGGCGACCTGACGTACTTCAACGTCAACCAGCACGTCAACTACACGAACCTCTGCAACAAGTTCTGCAGCTTCTGCTCGTTCGACCGGCAGCCGGGGCAGGCGGGCGCCTACACCTTCACGCCCGAGCAGGCAGCCGAGAAGATCCTCGAGCAGCGGGACGAGCCCGTCACCGAGGTGCACATCGTCGGGGGCGTCTGGCCGAAGCTCGGCTACGACTACTACCTCGACTTGGTCCGCGCCGTGAAGGCGGCGCGCCCCTCGATCCACGTCAAGGCCTTCACCATGGTCGAGCTCGACCAGATCCAGAAGGTCGCCAAGAAGCCGCTGCGGGATGTCCTCGACGACCTGCGCGAAGCGGGCCTCGGCTCGTGCCCGGGTGGCGGCGCGGAGGTGTTCGCCGACCGCGTCCACCAGGCGGGCTACGACAAGAAGATCAGCGGCCAAACCTGGCTGGACATGGCGCGCGCCGTGCACGAAGCCGGCCTGCGCTCCAACTGCACGATGCTGCACGGTCACATCGAGACCCTCGAGGAGCGCGTCGACCACCTCGATCGCCTGCGCCTCCTGCAGGATGACACCGGCGGCTTCCAGACCTACATCCCGCTCTCGTTCCACCCGGCGAACAACGAGTGGTCGCACCTCCCGGGTCCGACCGCGCTCGATGAGCTGCGCGAGATCGCCGTCGGTCGCCTGATGCTCGACAACATCGCGCACATCAAGGCCTACTGGATCTTGATGGACATCCCGATCGCGCAGCTCGCGCTGTCCTTCGGTGCGGACGACGTGGATGGCACGGTGGTCGAGGAGAAGATCTATCACGACGCCGGCGCGACGACTCCGCAAGAGGTGCAGCGCGAGGAGCTGATCGACTGGATCTGTGAGGCCGGCCGCGTGCCGGTCGAGCGCGACACGCTCTACAACGTGGTCTGGTCGGGCGAGGCCGAAGCCGAGACGCTCCGCGCCTGAGTCTTCGCGCTCGCCGAGTGCTGTGGTGTTCGACCGTCGCTGCGCCGCTCCCGGCTCGCGCTGCAACGGCGCGCGTCGGAATCTCCACCCCGCCCGGCGCTGCGCAGGATCCGTGCTAGGCTGTGCGCAAGTCGCTGCCCGCCTCGCACCCCTTCTCCTCCCACTCGGAGACCGCCAGGCATGACTCGCTCCCTCGCAATCTCAATCCTCGCGCTGTCCGCGCTCCTCGCTTCCGCGCCGCTCGCCGGCGCGCAGTGCTTCGAGCAGCAGCTCAACGCCTCGGACGCGGCCGACACCGACGTCCTCGGCTGGGGACTCGACCTCGACGGCGACGTCTTCGCCGCGGGCGCCATCGGCGACGACCCCGCCTGCCCCCTCGACCCGAACTGCAACTCGGGCTCGGTCTACGTGTTCCGCCGCGCCGCTGGCGTGTGGAGCGAAGAGGCGAAGCTCGTCCACTCCGACGGAGCCTTCGGCGATCAGTTCGGACACGACGTCGCGGTCTCGGGCGACCGCGTTCTGGTCGGCGCGCACCTCAAGGGCGCGGGAGCGGCCTACATGTATCGCTTCGACGGCGCCACGTGGTCCGAAGAGCAGAAGCTCCTCGGCAGCGGCATCCAGAACATGTTCCACTTCGGGCATTCGGTCGCCCTCGACGACGAGGTCGCCGTGGTCGGGACCATGCGCGACGACCACCAGGGCTTCGAGACGGGCTCGGCCTACGTCTATTCGTACGACGGCGCCAGCTGGGTCGAACGCGCCAACCTCGTGGCGAGCGACGCCGCCATGGGCGATCGCTACGGCCGCAGCTGCGA
>CAYGST010000611.1:0-3040 GCA_964352415.1 uncultured Planctomycetaceae bacterium
TCCCATCCCCGGCTCCGACGGCTCCATGCACGAGGACATCGAACAGATCCTCCTCAGCGAGGAGCAGATCGTCGCGGGCATCGATCGGGTCGCGCGGGAGATCACGGAGGTGTTCCGTGGCGAGAAGTTCACCGTGGTGTCCGTCCTCAAGGGGTCGTGCATCTTCGCCTCGGACCTGATCCGACGCATCCCGGTTCCCCTGGAGCTGGCCTTCGTCTCCGCGTCCAGCTACCGCGACGGCACCGAGAGTCGCGATCTGAGCCTGAACTTCTTCCCGACCGACCAGGAGATCGAGGGCCGCAAGCTGCTGCTCGTCGACGACATCCTGGATACGGGCAAGACGATGCACTCGCTGGTCGAGGCGTTCCGCGCGCGCGGCGCCCGGGACGTTCGCTCGTGCGTCTTCCTCGACAAGCCGGAGCGTCGGAACGTGACCTACGAAGCGGACTTCCGCTGCTTCCAGGTCGAGAACCTGTTCGTCGTGGGCTACGGCCTCGACTACGCCGGCGAGTACCGAAACCTGCCCTACGTGGGGGCGTTGCGCCCCGAGATCTACGGCGCGGCACCGACGCCGGCCAGCGGCGGAGCGACCCAGGCCTGAGACCACCTCGCGGCCGCTACGACGGCCCGAGGCGATAGAGCGAGCTAGATTGAGACGGGCCGCGTCCCTGCGCGGCGCCCCCCGAGCATAAGCAGCGACGCGACCCCCGGCAGACGGCCGGCTGGTCCCGCGCACGACCCCACTACCTCCGTGACCGAGCACATCGTCGTCCCCCGGGAGCGGCATGGCATCGAACTCGACGAGTTCCTGTGCCTGCTGTACCCGCTGCTGAACAAGGGCTTCCTGCGCGACCTGATTCGCAGCGGGAACGTGCTCTTGGATGGGGAGAAGATCGTGCCGTCGAAGCACGTGCGAGGGGACCAGGTCGTCTCCGTCGACATCGACGAGGAGGCGCTGGACGTGCCGCAGCACCCCGTCGCGCCCGTCCTCGAGCTCGACGTGCTCTACGAGGACGAGGACGTGCTGGTCGTCGACAAGCCGGCCGGACTGCCGGTCGAGCCGGAGCGCTGGGAGCGCGGTAACGCCTGCCTCTCCGGTGCGCTCCTGGACCTCGCGCTGCGGCGCTCGGAGGTCACGCCGTCGCACCCCACGCAGCCGACGATGGGCATGGACTTCCGGCCCCGGCTCGTGCACCGCATCGACAAGGACACGACGGGCGCGGTGCTCGTCGCCAAGAACCTCGAGACCGAGCGACGCCTGCGCGAGGCCTTCGCAGCCGGCGGCGTTCAGAAGTCCTATCTGGCGCTCGTCGAGGGGGAGTACCCGCTTGGCGCGGACGAGGACGAGCTCCTCGACTACCCGATCGGCCCCGACCGCCGGAAGTCCGGCCGCATGCGCGTCGACGACCGGGACGGCAAGCCCTCGAAGACACGCGTGCGCGTCGAGCAGCGCTTCCGCGGCTACACGCTCATGCGCTGCGAGCCGCTCACGGGCCGCACGCACCAGATTCGCGTGCACCTCTCGGCCGCGGGCTTCCCGCTCGTCGTCGACCCGGTCTACGGCCGGCGCGACTCGCTCTCGCTCTCCGAGTTCAAGTCCAAGTACCGCCCGAAGCGGGGGCGCAGCGAATCCCCGCTCATCCGTCGCTTGACCCTGCACGCGCATCGCCTCGCGTTCCCCGACGCGAGCGGAGTCCTGCACGAGGTCGAGGCCCCGCTCCCGAAAGACTACCAGCGCGTTCTGAAGCAGCTGACCAAGGTGCGCCCGGCGCGCTAGCCCAGAGACTCCTACCATGAAACTGAAACACAGACCGGGCGACTTCCGCGTTCGCGAACTCCTCGAGGAAGACTACCTCTCAGGCAAGGGCAACCATCACGTCTATCGCGTGACCAAGCGCAAGCTGACCTCGCTCGAAGCGGCCGAGATCCTCGCCGACCTCGCTGGACTCGAGCCCTCCGACGTTCACCTCGCGGGGCTCAAGGACCGTCAGGGCGTGACCGAGCAGTACATGAGCGTGAAGGGCGGCAAGAAGGTCGAGCTGAACACGCCCGAGCTCAAGATCTTCACAGCCGGTCGCGCCGAGACCGAGCTGACCTCGGATCAGAGCCGCGGCAACCACTTCGAGGTTCGGCTGCGCGATCTGTCCTACCACGAGCGCAAGCGGCTCGTGACCCACAAGCGCGCGGTGGAGTCGCTCGGCGTGCCGAACTACTTCGACGAGCAGCGCTTCGGTAACCTCAAGCACGGGCAGGGCTGGATCGCGAAGGATCTGATGCTCGGCAAGCACGAGAAGGCGCTCAAGAGCCTCCTGTGCGCGGAGTCCGAGCACGACGCCGGAAAGCTCGGGGCCTTCAAGCGCGCCCTGCGCGAGAGCTGGGGCGATTGGTCGGAGTGCCGCGAGGTCGCTGGCCGCTTCGGTCAGCACCACTCGGTGTTCGATCACCTGCGGCGCGAGCCGGAGGACTACGCCGGCGCCTTCTATCACATCTCCTCGCGCCTGCGCCTGATCCACCTCTACGCCTTCCAGTCGCACCTCTGGAACCGCGCGGTCGCCGCCTACGTGGCCGAGTGCTCCGGAGACGGCGGAGCGCGGGTGGCCTTCGGGGTCGAGGGACCGCTGGTGTTCCCGGATCACAAGCTGGAGGGGATCGAGGGCGCCAGCCCGCAGTTCCGACTCCCGGGCGAAGGTCTCGAGGACGTGACGGACGAGACCCAGCGCGCGCTGCTCTCCAAGGCGCTCGCGGACGAAGGTCTGACCCCGGATCAGTACCGCATCGACGGCGTGAGCGGCTTCCACATCAAGGGCGAAGATCGCGCGCTGTTCGTTCAGCCGCAGGACATGCGCCTGAAGGACGACGAGGCGCGCGCCGATGGCTGCACGCTCTCCTTCGAGCTGCCCCGCGGTGCCTACGCGACCCTCGTGGTGCGCGGTCTGCTCGCGCGCTTCGGGCGCGGCGAGATCAGGTGGCAGGAGCTCGAGCGCCGGCGCGACCGCGACGAGCGCGACGAGCGCTACCGCGGCGAGGCGCGGCATGGACG
>CAYGST010000612.1:0-3032 GCA_964352415.1 uncultured Planctomycetaceae bacterium
CGCCCGTCCCGCACGGGCTCGACCCTGCTCCTCCTCGGCGCCCTCGCCCTCGCGACGGGCTGCGCCGCACGTGAGGAGCGCCGCGACCAATCCGAGGTCGAACGCCTGGTCCGCAACGGCGAGTACTCCCAAGGGGTCGAACTCGCGGCCGAGCTGCGCGACGCGGCGCCCGACGACGAGGCCGCCGTCGAGCTGCACCGCGTGGCCACGATCGCGCTCTACCTCGACCAGGCGCGTACGGCGACCCTGGACAACCGGGACCTGGACGCGCTCGGCTGGCTGAACAAGGGGCTCGAGCTGGACCCGACGCACCCGCTGCTCCTGCAGTGGCGCGAGAAGACGCGCAACAAGGTGGCCGTGCGGCTGATCGACGCCGGCGACGAGATGTTCACGCAGGGCGAGCTGGAGGCAGCGGCCTCCTCCTATCGCACGGTACTGATCTACATCCCCAACCACGTCGAGGCGCGCGAGGGACTCGAGCAAGTGACGGTCGTGATGGCCTACCGCGAGAGCCTCGGCGAGGACTACTACCGTAACGGGGTCCGCGCGCTCTCCGACTACCGGCTGCGCCAGGCGCGCCGCGGCTTCCAGGCGACGTCGAAGTACCTGCCCGCCTCCACCCGCGCCGAGCGCCGCGGCGGCGAGGTCGATGAGCTGCTAGCGCAGCAGCGCGTCGCCGTCGCCCAGGGCTTCGAGTCCGAGGGGCTCTACGCCGCCGCGCACAACGAGTACCGCTTCGCGCTGCTGCTCGACCCGAACAACGTCACGGCCCAGGACGGTCTCGAGCGCCTCGCCACCGAGGCGGAGGCTGCGGAGCTGCTGCGCGCCGCGCAGATGAAGATCTACCGCCGCGAGTTCAACAAGGCACAGGAGCTGATCGCCCAGGGGGCCGAGAAGTCCCAGCTGCAGAGCGAGGCCTTCCAGGAGCTCGAGGCGAAGATCGAGGACATTCGCTTCGACACGATGTACCGCAAGGCCTTCGACTTCGAGCGCGACGGCCGCTACCTCGAGGCCATCACGGCCTACAAAGCGCTCCTGTCCGAAGTGGACTACTTCAAGGACGCCACGGCCCGCATGGGCACGCTCGAGGGCTACGTCGAGATGGCCGACAGCTACTGGGGGAAGGCCGAGGCCGAGTCGGATCCGGCGGTGCGGCTCCAGCACCTGCGGTCGATCGAGGGCTTCTGGCCCGACTACCCCGAGCTCGCCGAGCGCATCGAGTCGCTCCAGCAGAGCATCGACGCCCAGGGCTGAGGCTGGGGCCAGAGCGGCCGCGACCGCTTCGTACAGCGCTCCGGACTCAGAGCCTGTGAAGGAATCGCTCGCGCTTCTCGGCGCGTCGCGATCGTGTCCCGACGAGGCGCCCTGCGGGTGCAACGCGCGCCGTTTCGGAGGAGGGGCAACGCAGCTCGGGGCGCGAGCGAGGCGTGGCGAGGCGTGTGATGGATTTCTTCACAGGCTCTCAGGCCTGGAGCGCCTCGAGGACGGCGGCCACGGACAGCCGCTGCATGCAGAGCGGACCCTCGGGGAGACGGCAGTGGCGCGACAGGCACGGGGCGCACTCGAGCGCTTCGGCCGCGCGCACGACCCGGTGCGGTGACGAGGGGCCGGGTACCGGCCACGGCCCGGTGCGCTGCGCGTCCTGAGGTCCGGCGAGACCAACCACCGCGAGTCCGCAGGCCGCGGCCACGTGCTGCGGACCGGAGTCGCAGCTGACGAAGTGGGCGCCGTGCTCGGCGCCGGCCTGCAGGAAGCCGGCGAGCTTGCGGAGTCCGCGTTGACCGACCCAGTGCCTGACCCGCGGCGCGTCGCCGAGCTCGCGGGCGAGGCGCGCGCCGAGCTCGGCTTCGCCGGGGCCCGAGAGCGCGAGCACGGCGCGGCCACGCTCGGCCAGTCCGCGCAGCAGCGCGCTCTGCGAGTCGACGGGCCAAGCGCGCACGTCCCCGGGGGCCGCGAGCTGCACGACGACCGGGGCTTTGAGATCGGCGCCGAAGCGCTCGCGCCAGAGCTTGCGCCCCGTCGTGCGCTCGACCTCGCCCAGCTCGAGCCAGTCCACGGGCAGCAGGGCGTCCGCGTCGGGCACGAGGTGCCGCGCCAGGTGCAGCGATCGATCGATCGCGTGCCGCTCCTGCGGACCGCAAGGCGGCGCTGGGTCATCGAGGACGCGCGCACCCAAGCGCTCGCGCCAGTCGTCGCGGTGCCAGCCGCTGCGCCGCTGTGCCCGCGAGAGCCAGGTGACCGCGGCGCTCTTCAGGTTGCCCTGCACGTCGACGGTCCAGTCCGCGTCGAAGGCGCGCAGCTCGCGCGCGAGCCGCGGCCAGGCCCGCCAGCCGGCGCGCCGCTCGAAGTGGAAGGTCCGCGTGAGGCCCGGCAGGGCTTCGATCAGCTCGGCGAACTCCGGCTGAACGGCCCAGGCGATGCGGGCCTCCGGGAAGCCGCGCCGCAGGGCGTGGTAGACGGGCAGCGCGTGCACGACGTCGCCGAGGTGCGAGAGGCGGACGAGCAGGATGCGGCGAGGATTGGACGACACGTTCGAGGAAGCGGCTGGGCGCGTAGGATACGGGGACGATGATCCGGCGGATATCGACGAAATGGGTGCTCGCGGTGCTCGCCGCCGTGGTCGTGCCGTTCCTGGGCTTTGCCTGGTACGTCGACCTGAAGCTGGCGGACCGCATCTCGCACGACCTGGTGCAGGACTACCTCGTGCGCTACGCGGCGGACCTGGCGGACCGCATCGACGACGAGCTGGCGGAGCGCCGGCTGGACGTCGAGCTGCTCGCCTCGGATCCGATCGTGTACTTCTCGGTCGGAGAGACGCGCGACGTCTACGTTCCGCTGCTCGAGCCGAGCCTGGATCGCATCGTCCGGCGCAGCCCCGGCTTCGACCTCCTGCTGGTCGTCGACGCCGAAGGGCGCTTCGTCGGCGCGAGCTCGGCGCTGCGCGACGGCGGCGTGCGCGAAGCCGTTGACAGCGCGAGGCTGCGCGCGACGGACTACGCGGCGCTCGAGTGGTTCGACATCGCGGCGGCGGG
>CAYGST010000613.1:0-3023 GCA_964352415.1 uncultured Planctomycetaceae bacterium
CGACCAGCGCCCCGAGCCCGAGCTCGAGCGCGGAGAGGTTCATGCGCCCCTCGTCGTCGGGGAAGAAGCGGAAGCGCGCGATGCGCTCAGCCAGCCGCTGGGCTTCGCGCTCGGTGTCGCCGTGGAGCACGCCGACGAGGATCAGCATGCCGGCGCCGATCTCCCCCACGACCGCGTCGTCGACGCGCACGGCGGCGCGGCCCACCCGTTGCACGACCGCTCTCACGGTCGCTTGCCCTCGTCGAGCGCGCGCTGCATGCGCTGCAGGTGAACCTCGGCGCGGAAGCGCTGCAGGCCGGAGGCGAGGTCGTCGTCGCGCGACGAGCGCTCGACGACGTCGCGCCAGGCCTCCTGCGCGCCGTCGAAGTCCGCGAGCCACAGCTCGAGCAGCAGCGCGTCCTGCACCGCGGGCAAGACGGCGTCGCGGTCGGCGCGGCGCGCGGCCTGCGCGGCGGCGCGCGCCGCGAGCACCTCGCCGCCGTCCTGCAGCGCGACCGCGCGCGCGGAGAGGCGCAGGGAGCGCGGCACGGAGCTGCCCTCGAGCCCGTCGAGCAGCTCGAGCGCGCGCTTCGGCTTGCCATCGGCGATGTGGCAGAGCGCCAGGTCGAAGCGCATGCGCTCGTCCACGCGCCGGGTCGCGAGCAGGTCGTCCTCCGAACGCTCCAGCCAGGCCTCGAAGGCCACGATCGCCTCGTCGAGGTAGCCCGCCTTGGCCTGCAGCCAGGCGTGCAGGCGCAGCGCGGGCAGGTGCCCCGGGTCCAGCTCGAACACTTGCTCCAGCTGGAGGCGCGCAGCGGCCCAGTCGCCTTCCCGGGCCGCGACGTGGGCGAGGCCGTAGTGCGCCCAGCTCATGCCGGGGTCGAGCTCGCCCGCGCCCTCGAGCAGGAGCGGCGCCGCGTGGCGATCTTCGTCGAGGCGCGCCGCCAGGAACCACGCGAGCGCGGTCGGCTCCTCGTCCGCCGCGATGCGATAGCGCTCGCGCAGGAGCGCCAGACCCTCGTCGTCATCGACCTCGGCGCCGCTGCGGGCGAAGCCGCGCTCGTAGGCCGCGACCTCCGTCTCCTGCAGCCAGACCGAGGCGGGCAGGTTGCCGGGATGGCGCTCGAGCAAGAGCGTGAAGCGCTCGCGCGCGTCTTCGAGACGTCCCGACTCCAGGGCGAGGACGCCTTCACGCAGCAGCGCGCGCTCGCCGTCCCGCAGCACCTGGTACGGATCGGGCGCCGGCTCGTTCGTGTTCCACTGGCGCGCCGCGCCGCCGCAGCCGACGAGCGCGCCGAGGGCGAGCACCGCGCCGAGAAGCCGGGCGGAGAGCGTCAAGCGCTCAGTTCTCCTCGACGTCGGTGGACGAACCCGCGCTGCCCAGGTCGCTGAGGTCCGACTCGGCGGAGCGGTTCGGATCGGTCGGAACGTAGGGCCCGCTCTCCTCGACCGGGCCGCTGAGGCTCAGCTGCGCGGCGCGCTGTTCGCGGCCGCTGTTGGTCTCGCGCCAGTAGACCTCGCCGACCGCGCGCACGACGACGTCGTGCTCGCCCGGGCGCTCGAGGACGACGAGCTCGTCGATGACCACGATCTCCAGCGCGTCGAGGTAGGCGCGCAGCTCGACGCCCGACTCGGGCCGCTCCACGCGGAACACCTGGCGGAAGCCTTCGGGCAGGGTCTCTGCAGCGTAGCTGTGGTACTCGTCGATCGTGCGCGCGGCGAAGTGGTCCATCAGGCCGCGCGGGCCCTCGATCTCGACGGTGTTCGCGAACAGCAGCGCGGGCTCCGTGAACGTCGTCGTCCAGGGCTTGCGCACCATCGGGTCGGGCACCGCCTCCCCCGTCGGGTCGAGGCCGGCCTCGGTGGAGTTCTCGGTAGGCGTCGTGCAGCTGGCGAAGCCGGCGAGGAGCCCGAGGGCAAGGAAGGAGAAGCGCAGGGTGATCATGGCGAGTGCGGCGGGCGAGGGCTCAGAGGACCGGCTCAGCCTAGACCTCGCGGGGGCTCGGTTCGAGCCCTACCCGCCACGACTCCGGCGCTCCTCCCGGGGGCCGCGCTCCGCTCAGCGCAGCCCGCAGGCGGCGATCGCGCGATCGCGCACCGCGGCCGCCCGCGCCCGGGCGACCTCCGCGTTCGCGGCCAGGAGCCGATCGAGCTCGGCGGGGTCGGCGAGCAGCTCCTCGCGCCGCGCGCGGGCCGGCGCGAAGTAGGCCTCCATCGCCTCGAAGGCCTGCATCTTGAGCTCGCCGTAGCCCGGCGCGCCCTCGCCGCCCCGGCGCACCGTCTCGTACAGCGGCGCGAGGGTCTCCTGCGACAGGAACAGGTCGAGGAAGCGCAGCGGCAGGACCTCGGCGGGGTCCTTCGGCTCCTCGGGCCCGCGGCTGTCGGTCGTGATCTTGCCGAAGCGCTTCTTCAGCTTCTTGCCGCTCTCGAAGATCCAGATGTCGTTGCCGTAGGACTTCGACATCTTGTCGCCGTCGATGCCGACGACCTTCGCGAAGTGCTCCTCCTGCGCGAGCTCGTACTCCGGACGCACGAAGACCTCGCCGTAGGCGCCGTTGAAGTAGCCCGCCATGTCCTGGGCCATCTCGACGTGCTGGACCTGGTCCTTGCCGACCGGCACCACGTCCGAGTCGTAGGCCAGGATGTCGGCCGCCATCAGGATCGGGTAGGTGAACAGGCCGACGTTCGGCTTGATGCCCTTGGCCGTCTTGTCCTTGTAGGAGTGCGCGCGCTCGAGCAGCCCCATGCCCGTGACGGTGGAGAGCAGCCACGCGATCTCGGTCACCTCGGGCACGTCGGACTGCCGGAAGAGCACCGCGCGCTCGGGGTCGAGCCCGCAGGACAGGTACGTCAACGCGACCTCGCGGACCTGGTTGCGCAGCCCCTCGGGGTCGCGCGAGGTCGTCAGCGCGTGATAGTCGGCGATGAAGTAGAAGTGCTCGCCCTCGGTCGTCGCCGCCTCGATGTGGCGCGCGATCGCTCCGAAGTAGTTGCCCAGGTGCGGCAGGCCGGTCGGCTGGATGCCGCTGAGAAAGGTCTTCATG
>CAYGST010000614.1:0-3016 GCA_964352415.1 uncultured Planctomycetaceae bacterium
GCGCGCAACGTCGAGGGTCGCGTCATCCTCTACGCCGACAAGGTGACGGCCTCGATGCAGGTCTGCATCGACGAGGTCAGCCGCCGCCGCATCCTGCAGGCCGAGTACAACGCAGAGCAAGGCATCGAGCCCAAGACCATCATCAAGCCCATCCGCGAAGGCATCGAGGCGATGTACGAGATGGACTACGCGGACACGCCGGCGCTCCCGGGGAGCGGCGCGTCGAAGGTCGCCGAGGACGCCGCGGCGAACTGGAGCACGAAGAAGCTGCGCGCCGAGATGGCGAAGCTGCGGGCGGACATGCTGCGCGCCGCGGAGGAGCTGGCCTTCGAGGAGGCCGCCAAGCTGCGGGATCGGCTCAGGGAGCTGGAGTCGCTGGAGCTCTCGAGGTGAGCGAGCCGCGCTGGTCGCTCGACGGCGTCACGCGACGTCCCGGCGTCTACCTGTTCCGCGACGAGACGAGCAAGGTGCTCTACGTCGGCAAGGCGCGCGACTTGCGCGCGCGGCTGTCGAGCTACCGGCGGCCGGGCGGCGACGGGCGCCTCTCGATCCGCTTCCTCGAGCGCGACGCCCACACGGTCGAGACGATCGTGACGCGCACGGAGGCCGAGGCGCTCCTGCTCGAAGACGCGCTGATCAAGCAGCACAAGCCGCCTCACAACGTGCGCCTGAAGGACGACAAGTCGTTCCTCATGCTGCGGCTGGACCGGGGCGAGCGCTTCCCCCGGCTCAAGCTCGTCCGCGCCCACAGCCCGAAGGCCGGCAAGCCGTCGGGGCGCTCGCGCTTCTTCGGGCCGTACGCGTCCTCGGGCGACGTCCGGCGCACGCTCGCCGACCTGCACCGCGTCGTCCCGCTGCGCGACTGTCCGGACTCGGTGCTGAACAACCGCAGCCGGCCGTGCCTCAAGTACCAGATCGGGCTCTGCTCCGCGCCCTGCGTGGATCACATCTCGGTGACGGACTACGACGGGCTGGTCGAGCGCGCGGTGCGCATCCTCTCTGGCGACACGGCGGAGCTCGAGGGCGACTTGCAGCGCCGCATGGAGGAGGCCTCGGCGCGGACCGAGTACGAGCGCGCCGCGGCCTGGCGCGATCGCCTCGCGGCCCTGCGGCGCACCGTCGAAGGCCAAGGCGTGCGCCCGCGCGACCGCATCGATCGAGACGTGCTCGGGCTCGCGCGGAGCGGTGACGAGGTCGTGATTCACCGCCTCGCCTTCCGCGAGGGGCGGCTCTCGGAGAGCCGCTCGCACCGCTTCCGCTCCGAGCTCTCGGAGGAGGAGCTGATGCACAACGTGTTGACCGCGCTCTACGCGGCCGGTCGACGCGAGGTGCCGACCGAGATTCTGTTGCCGTGCGCGCCGTCCGAGCCCGAGCTGCTCTCGACGGCGCTCGGGGGCGGCGTGCGGCTGGTGAATCCGTCGGGCGGCGAGCGCGCCAAGACCCTCGAGCTGGCCGGCGAGAACGCTCGTACGAAGCTCGCGCAGCTGCTGCAAGAGGAGGAGACGGGCGACACCCTCGTCGAACAGGTGCGACGCCTGCTCGACCTGCCCGAGCCCCCGGAGGTCATCGACTGCTTCGACATCTCGAACTTCCAGGACTCGAACGTCGTCGCGAGCCGCGTGCGCTTCCGGCGCGGACTCTCCGACCGCTCGGGCTACCGGCGTTTCAAGGTGCGCGGGGTCGAGGGTCAGGACGACTTCGCGTCGATGCGCGAGGTCGTGCGCCGAAGCCTGCGACGCGGCATGGACGAGGACGACCTGCCGGACCTCGTCGTGATCGACGGCGGCGCGGCGCAGCTCGACTCGGCGCTCGCCGCGCGCGACGAGGTCGGCGCCTGGGACGTGCACTTCGTCGGCCTGGCCAAGGCGCGCGCCGAGCGCCAGGTCGCGGGAAAGCGCAAGCAGGCGAGCCAGGAGCGGCTGTTCCTGCCCGGGATCCCCGATCCGTTGCCGCTCGGCCAGCACACGGCCGTGCGCCACCTGTTCGAGCGCGTGCGCGATGAGGCGCACCGCTTCGCGATCACCTACCACCGCAAGGAGCGCGGCAAGATCCGCTCGCAGCTCGACTCGATCCCGGGCGTGGGGGACGCGAAGCGCAAGGCGCTGCTGCGCCGCTTCGGGAGCGTGGCGGGACTCAAGGACGCGAGCGTCGAGGCGATCGCCGCCGTGCCCGGCATCGGTGAGGCGCTGGCGCGCGTGATCCTCGAGCACCTGGCTGCGCCGCCGCCGGGCGGCTGAGCGATCCAGGGGCGACGTTCACCCACGCGGGTGGTACAGCCGGTGCAGCCCGTGCAGCGCGTCGTTGTCGAGGTGCGTGTAGACCTCGGTCGTGCGGATCGAGGCGTGACCGAGCATCTCCTGCACGGCGCGCAGGTCGGCGCCGCCTGCGAGCAGGTGGGTCGCGAACGAGTGCCGCAGGGTGTGCGGCGACACGTCGGTGCCGAGCCCGGCGCGCAGCGCGGCGGCCTTCACGCGGCGCCAGGCGTTGGTGCGGTCGAGGGGCTTGCCGCTCTTCGTGAGGAAGACCTCCGCACGCGTGCGGCTGCCGGGGAACTCCAGCCGTCCGCCTTCGATCCAGGCAAAGAGCGCCTCCCGCGCGCGCACGCCGACGGGGACGACGCGCATCTTCGAGCCCTTGCCGAGGAGCCGGACCACCCGCAGCGAGGGTTCGAGCCCGTCCGTTCGCAGGCCGATGGCCTCGGCGACGCGCGCGCCGCAGGCGTAGAGCACCTCGAGCAGCGCCCGGTCGCGCTGGTCGCGCCAGCCATTGCCGTCCGGCGCCGCGAGCAGCCGCTCGACCTCCTCGATCGTGAGGGCGTGCGGGAGCGCGCGCCCGAGTTTCGGCGAGGCGAGGAGCTCGCAGGGGTTGCGCGTCGCGAAGCGCTCGAGCACCAGGTGGGCCATCAGGAGGCGCACCGCTACGAGGTCCTGGGCGACGGTCGCCTCGGCGAGCCCCGCGTCCCGGCGGGCGGCGAGGTAGTCGACGATCGTGTCGGGTGTCAGGTCCTCCCAGCGCT
>CAYGST010000615.1:0-3014 GCA_964352415.1 uncultured Planctomycetaceae bacterium
TTCCAGAGGATCGCCGCGCAGCCCTCGGGGCTGATGACGGAGTAGTAGGCGTACTCCATCATCATGACCTGATCGCCGATGCCGATCCCGAGCGCGCCGCCCGAGCCGCCCTCGCCGATGACGAAGACGAGGATCGGGACCTTGATGGAGAACATGTCGAGGATGTTCTCGGCGATCGCCGCGGCCTGGCCGCGTTCCTCGGCGCCGATGCCGGGATAGGCCCCCGGCGTGTTGATCATCGTGACGATGGGGATCTGCAGCTTCTCCGCGAGGCGCATCTTCCGCATGGCCTTGCGATAGCCCTCCGGGTGCGCGCTGCCGAAGTTGCAGTGGATGCGCTCCTTGGTCGAGCGGCCCTTTCGGTGCCCGATCAGCATGAAGCGCAGGTCGCCCATCTTCGCGAGGCCCGTGAGCATCGCGGGGTCGTTGCCGAACACCTTGTCGCCGTGCAGCTCGATGAACTCGTCGAAGAGGTCGTCGACGTAGTCCGTGCAGACGGGCCGCTCGGGGTGGCGCGCGACCTTGACCCTGTCCCACGCCGACAGATCGGCATAGGTCTTCTGGATCGCATCCTGGAGCCGCCCCGTCAGGGTCTCGATCTCCTCGGACAAGTCGAGCTGCGTGCGCTCGGAGAGCTCCTTGAGCTCCGTCAGCTGGGACTCCAGTTCCTGGATCTCGGCCTCGAAGTTCGCCGGGACGGCGCCCGCGGGGGCGGCGCCCTTGCCGGTCGTGCCCTCGGCCTTCTGACCGTCCTTGCTCGTGCTCTTGTCGCTCAAGTCGCTCCTTCGTGGGCCTCGGGTGCCTGGGGGTCCCCGGGCCGGCGCATAATCCTGGAGGCGCGCGGCGCGCGCAAGGCCCGAGGGCTGATTCGCCCGGGTCGAGCTGCTATCCTGGCGCTTTGCGGACCCCGAACCCAGGTGCTTCGGGGATGCTCCGCGCCCACACCGCTCCCCAACCGCACTCGTCGCCGATGGCCCTCTCCGCCGTGTCCTCCAGCGAGATCGCCACCTCCGCTCCGCCCGCCGCCTGGCGCGTCGAGCTGTTCCGCCGCCAGGCCTCCGATGATCCGGACGCCGCCGGGCTCGCGTCCGCCGCGCGCGAGATCGGGATCGAGGGCCTGAGCTCCGCCCGCTGCGGCCGCGGCTACCTGCTGCCGCCGGAGCTCGAGCGCGGGCGCGTCGAGCACATCATTGCCGAGCTGCTGGCGGACCCGGTCCTCGACCGCGTGGCGCTCTACGCGCCCGGCGAGGCGCCGCCCGCGCCCGAGGGCCGCCACCGCGTGCTCGTGGCCCGTCGCCCGGGGGTCATGGACCCCGTGGCGCTGACGATCGACCGGGCGCTGCGCCGCACCGGGCTGATCGACGCCGACGCCGCGGCCCTGGTCACGACCTTCCGCGCCTGGGAGCTCCACGGCGAGCTCTCGCGCGAGGACCTCGAGACGCTCGCGGCCCGCGTCCTCGCCAACGACACGATCGAGGTCGTCGCCATCGACCACGAGGGCCTGTCCTACGGCGTGCCCGCGCCCGCGCCGCGCCACGGCCGCGTCGAGGTCCCCATCAGCGGGCTCGACGACGACGCGCTCCTGACCCTCAGCCAGGAGGGCGCGCTGAGCCTGAACCTCGTCGAGATGCAGAGCGTGCAGGCCCACTATCGCGAGCTCGGCCGGGAGCCCTCCGCCTGCGAACTCGAGACGATCGCGCAGACCTGGAGCGAGCACTGCAAGCACAAGACCTTCGCGGGCACGGTCACGCTCGACGAGGCCACCTGGCCCGAAGGCGGGCAGTACGACAATCTCTTGAAGGAGACGATCAAGTACGCCACCGAGACGCTCGACCGCGACTGGTGCATCAGCGTCTTCCACGACAACGCGGGCATCATCGCCTTCGACGGCGACTGGGACGTCTGCTTCAAGGTCGAGACCCACAACCACCCGAGCGCGATCGACCCCTACGGCGGCGCGGGCACGGGCATCGGCGGCGTGATCCGCGACATCCTCGGTGTCGGCATGGGCGCGCGCCCGATCGCCAACACCGACGCGTTCTTCGTCGGCTCGCCCGACCTGCCGAACGAGGACCTGCCGAAGGGCTGCATGCACCCCCGCCGCATCCTGCGCGGCGTCGTGGCGGGCGTGCGCGACTACGGCAACCGCATGGGCATCCCCACCGTCTCGGGCGGAGTCTGGTACCACGACGGCTACGTGGCGAACCCGCTGGTCTACGCCGGCACCGTGGGCCTGATCCCGCGCTGGGCCGCGACGAAGAGCGTAGCCCCCGGAGACCGCATCGTCGTGGTCGGCGGCCGTACTGGACGCGACGGCATTCACGGCGCGACGTTCTCCTCGGTCGAGCTGCACGAGGACTCGGAGACGGTCGATTCGGCCGCGGTGCAGATCGGCGATCCGATCACGGAGAAGCGGGTGCTCGACGCGCTGTTGCAGGCGCGCGACGCGCGGCTCTATCGCGGCATCACGGACTGCGGCGCGGGCGGGCTCAGCTCGGCCGTCGGCGAGATGGGCGAGGACTGCGGCGCGCGCGTCGAGCTCGAGACCGTCCCCCTCAAGTACCCCGGGCTGACCCCCGAGGAGATCTGGATCAGCGAGGCGCAGGAGCGCATGGTCCTCGCCGTACCGCCCGCGGACGTCGAGGCCTGCCTCGCCATGTTCGCGGCCGAAGACGTCGAGGCCACGGTCATCGGAGAGTTCACCGACACCGGCCGACTCGAGCTGCGCTACGAGGGCGAGGTCGTCGGCGACATGGCGATGAGCTTCCTGCACGACGGCACGCCGCGCCCGACGCGCCACGCGAAGTGGATCGCCCCGGGGCACGACGATCCCGGCGTCCCGGCCTGCGACGACGTCGCCGCCGCGATCGTCGCGCTGGTCGGTGCGCCGAACAGCGCCAGCAAGGAGTGGATCGTGCGCCAGTACGATCACGAGGTGCAGGGCATGAGTGTCCAGAAACCGCACGTCGGCGTGCGCGCGGACGCGCCCGGCAACGGCAGCGTGCTGCGCCCGC
>CAYGST010000616.1:0-3010 GCA_964352415.1 uncultured Planctomycetaceae bacterium
CGCCGCGCGCGGGCGACGTCGACGGCGCGCGGCGAGGCGGGATGCAGGACGAATCCGAGTCCGTCGGCGCCGGCTTCGAGGGCGACGGCGACGTCGCCCGCGCGCGCGAGGCCGCAGACCTTGATGCGCGGAAGGCGCAAGGGATCAGCCAAGGGGCTCCTCCTGTTGCGCGAGCGCGGCGGTCCAGCTGCGCAGCGTCGACGTCGGGTCATCGCTGCGCATCAGGGCGGTGCCAACCAGCGCGGCGTCCGCGCCAGCGGCGAGCACGCGGCGCAGGTCGGCCACGTCGTGCAGACCGCTCTCGGCCACGCGTAGCAGCCCATCCGGCACCTGCGGCAGGAGCCGCTCGGTCACGGCGAGATCGATCTCGAAGGTGCGCAGGTCGCGCGCATTGACGCCGAGCGCATCGGGCGCGAGCGACGCTGCGCGCTCGAGCTCCTGCTCGTCGTGCACTTCGAGGAGCACCGCGAGTCCCAACTCGGCAGCCTGGGCGCGCAGCTCGCGGAGCTGAGCATCCTCGAGGCAGCAGGCGAGAAGCAGCACCGCGCTGGCGCCTCCGAGCTGCGCCTCGAGCAGCATGCCCTCGTCGAGGACGAAGTCCTTGCGGATGCGGGGCAGCGCGATCTCGGGCGCGGCGCCCAGGTCGGCGAGGCTGCCCTGGAAGTGGTCCTCCTCCGTGAGGATCGAGAGCGCGCGCGCCCCTCCCGCGCCGTACGCGCGAATACGCGCAGCGAGGTCGACCTCTTCGGAGAGCTGGCCGGTGGAGGGTGCCTTGCGCTTGCACTCTGCGATGAACGACAGGCCCGGCGCGGCGATGGCGTCGACGAACGCCTGGCGCCGCGCGGGCGCGAGCTCGACGTCGCGACGCAGCTCGGCGAGCGGCCGCGAGGCGCGACGCTGACGCGCGCGCTCCGCGACGGCGGCGAGGATCGGCTGGAGCCGCTCGGGAGCGCTCATCGCTTCGCTCCAGCGGCGCGCTGCGCGGACTGCACCCAGGCGTCGAGCTTGGCTGAGACCGCGCCCTCCTCGAGCGCGGCGCTCGCCTGCGCGACGCCGTCCTCGGCGCTCTCCGCGACGCCGGCAACCACCAGCGCCGCCGCCGCGTTCAACAGGACGAGGCTGCGCGACGGCACCGCTTCGCCGGCCAGCAAGCCGCGCAGCTCGCGCGCGTTGGCCTGCACGTCGCCGCCGCAGGAGAGCGCGAGGGGCGTCGGCTCGAGTCCGAGTCCCGCGGGGTCCTGGAAGCCGCGCACGTTCAGGCCGCCGTACTCGCGCACGACGTTGACGCCCTGCAAGGTCAGCTCGTCGGCGCCGCCGGCGCCCTGGACGACGAGTCCGCGCTCACCGCCCAGCTCCTGCAGCGCGAAGACGAGATCGCCGACGCGCTTGTGGTCGTAGACGCCGAGGACCTGACGCCGGACGCCGCCCGGGTTGCACAGCGGCCCGAGCAGGTTGAACAGCGTGCGCACGCCGAGGCTCCTGCGCACCGGACCCGCGTGGCGCATGGCCGGGTGGTAGCGCGGCGCGAAGAGGAAGGTGATGCCGACCTCGTCGAGCACCTCGCGCGCCGCTTCCGGGTCGAGCTCGAGCGGCAGGCCGATGGCCTCGAGCAGGTCCGCGCTGCCGGACTTCGAGGAGGCGGAGCGGTTGCCGTGCTTGATCACCTGCGCCCCGGCCGCGGCCGCGACGAGCGCGCTGGCGGTCGAGACGTTGAAGGTGTCGAGTCCGGAGCCGCCCGTGCCGCAGGTGTCGACGGCGTTCGGCGCGTCGTGGGCGAACGGCACCATCGCGGCGCGCATCGCCTCCGCGGCGCCGATCAGCTCCTCGCGCGTCTCGCCACGCTGCGCGAGCGCGACGAGCAGACCGCCGAACGCGACGGGATCCGCCTCGCCCAGGAAGACCTCGCCGAGCGCGGCGCGCAGGTCGGCGCGCGCGAGGCGCTCGCCGTCGAGCACCCGTTCGAGTGCGGCGCGGACGCTCATCGCACGGACACGGCCTCGCCGGCCAGGGAGAGGAAGTTGCCGAGGATCCGGTCGCCGAGCGGCGTCAGGATCGACTCGGGGTGGAACTGCACGCCGAAGCGCGGGAGCGACTCGTGCTCGACGGCCATCACGACGCCCTCCTCGGTCCAGGCGGTCAGGCGTAGCTCCGGCGGAAGAGCGTCGCGCTCCGCGCGCAGCGAGTGGTAGCGCCCCGCGGGGAACGGGTTCGGCAGCCCGGCGAGCACGGCGCTGTCCTCGTGGTGCACGAGCGAGCGCTTGCCGTGCACCGGGGCGTCCTCGATGCCGAGCGTCCCGCCGTGGTGCTGCACGAGGGCCTGATGCCCGAGGCAGACGCCGAGGAGCGGCTGTTCGTCGGGCAGCGCGGCGAGGTAGTCGAGCAGCACGCCGGCGCCCTCGGGGCGGCCGGGTCCGGGCGAGATGACGACCGCGGTCGGTCGCAGCGCGAGGAGCTCGTCGACGCTCAGCGCGTCGTTGCGCACGACCTGCACCTCGGGGCCGAAGCCGGCGATCTGCTGGTAGAGGTTGAACGTGAACGAGTCGTAGTTGTCGAGCAGCAGGATCATCGCGTCGCCTCCGCGGCGGCTTCGGGTCGAAAGGCCTCGGTGTCCGCGAGGCGGATGGAGTCGAACAGCGCGCGCGCCTTGTGGTGCGTCTCGGAGAGCTCGGCCTGGGGGACGGAGTCGTGGACGATGCCGGCGCCGGCCTGGACGTGGACCTGGCCGTCCTTCACCGCGAGCGTGCGAATCGTGATCGCCATGTCGAGGTTGCCGGAGCCGTCGAGGTAACCGAAGCAGCCGGCGTAGGGTCCGCGGGTCGAGCCCTCGCTCTCGGCGAGCAGCTCCATCGCGCGGATCTTCGGCGCGCCGGAGACCGTGCCGGCGGGGAAGCAGGCGGCCAGAGCGTCGAGCGCGTCGAAGCCGAGACCGAGGTCGCACTCCACGCGGCTGACGAGGTGCTGCACGCGGCTGAAGCGTTCGAGCGAGGCGTACTCCTTGACCACTACGCTG
>CAYGST010000617.1:0-296 GCA_964352415.1 uncultured Planctomycetaceae bacterium
GCGATGACGTGTTCGCGCTCGAGTCCGTTCACTGCCTCGATCCCGCCGATCTTGGGGTCGGCCCAGCTGAACAGCGACTGGAACACGAGGCCCATCACGAAGAGGAACAGCGCGAAGCCGACGACCGGATGGAGCAGGACGGTGTCGATGCGATCGGTCAGCGTACGGCGGGCCTCGGCTGGCAGGCTCAGGAGCGGCGCCCCGTGGGCGTCGATCCAGTCGTAGCGCGCCTGGATGACCTCGGCCTCGATCTCTCGGCCCGCCGACGCCGCCAGCGTGCGCCGCTCGGCGACGAG
>CAYGST010000617.1:306-3001 GCA_964352415.1 uncultured Planctomycetaceae bacterium
ACGCCGCCGTGGATCGGCTCGAAGTCGCTGATCTCGTCGGGGTCGATGGAGAGCAGCGACCACAGCGCGAGCGCCCGGCCGCGGGGGCCGTCCGTCGCACCCCAGAATGCGGGGAGTCCATCGCGCACCGCGACGATGTCGGCTTCGATCTCGTCGGAGGCGGTCCAGCGCGCGGGAGCGGGCGCGGGGGCCGCGTCCGCGAGGGCGGCCTCGATCGCGCGTGCGAGCCCGTCGATGCCGTCGCCCCGCAGCCCGGAGACCGGGACGACGGCCACGCCGAGCTCCTGCGCGAGACGTTCGTGGTCGATCCGCGCGCCGCCCGAGGCGACGAGGTCGACCATGTTCAGCGCGACGACGACGCGCGTGCCGGACTCGAGGATCTGCAGCGCGAGGTAGAGGTTGCGCAGCAGCTGCGTCGCGTCGATCACGACGACGACGACCTCCGGCGCCTCGTAGGGCGGAAGACCGAGAATCGCCTGACAGGCGATCTGCTCCTCGGCGCTGCGGGCCGAGAGGCTGTACGTGCCCGGGATGTCGAACACTTCGCAGCGCCCACCGCCCGGAAGCTTCAGTGTTCCGGAGTGGCGCTCGACGGTGACGCCCGGGTAGTTGCCGACTTTCTGGGAGCTGCCGGTCAGGCGATTGAAGATCGACGTCTTGCCGGCGTTGGGGTTGCCGGCGAGGGCGACGCGGGGGTGTCCCGCCAGGACGGTAGCGCTCACTGCGTCGCGGCGTTCAGGAGGTGCTATCGCCGTTCACCAGCACCTGGCGCGCGTCGGAGCGGCGCAGGCTGAGGTGACAGCCGCGAACCTCGAGCTCGAGGAGGTCGCCGATGTCCACGCGGCGAACGAGGCGCAGCGAGGTGCCGGGCAGCAGGCCGAGCTCCATCAGGCGCCGCCGGAACGAGCGCTCGCCGCCGACCTCGATGAGGGAGGCGGTGGTACCGGCGGAGAGGTCACTGAGTCGGGTCATGGCGGGTGTTGAGACCGAATCTCAGTGTAGGGCATCGGCCCCACGGATCCCAGCCCTGGAGGCGCTTCCGCGAGGAAGAGCCGGCCGATCGCGCGGCGTAGACTACCTCCGCCCGAGGCCCCGCTCGGGTACGACCTGTGACCCCCAAGCACTCGCCATGGTCCCCGCGAACCCCAAGGAAGTCTCCGGACGCCACGCCGCCGATCTCGTCGAGACCGGCATGACCCTCGGCCTCGGAACGGGCTCGACCGTCTTCTTCACGCTCCAGCGCCTCGCCGAGCGCATCCGCGACGAGGGGCTCGAGGTCCGCGGCGTTCCGACCTCGGTCGACACCGAGACCAAAGCCCGCGAGATGGGCATCCCCCTCGCCACCCTGGACGAGGTCGAGCGCATCGACCTGACGGTCGATGGCGCCGACGAGATCGACGCCGACTTCCAGATGATCAAGGGCGGGGGCGGAGCGCTGCTGCGGGAGAAGGTCGTGGCCTCGATCACGACCAAGGAGGTCGTCGTCGTCGGGCGCAACAAGGTCGTCGAGCGCCTCGGCATCGGCTTCCTGCTGCCCATCGAGTTCGTACCGTTCGCGGGCGCCACGGTGGCGGCGGCGCTCGCGCGCCACGGCAGCGATCCAGCCCTGCGCCGCGCCGCCACGGGCGAGGTGTTCCTCACCGACAACGGGAACCACATCTTCGACTGCCGCATCGAGGGCGGCATCGCCGACCCCCGCGCGCTCGAGGCGGCGACGCTGCAGATCCCGGGCGTCGTCGAGTGCGGGCTGTTCATCGACCTCGCCCACGTCCTCGTCATCGGCGACGACGATGGG
Source organism: uncultured Planctomycetaceae bacterium (assembly GCA_964352415.1). Lineage (GTDB taxonomy): Bacteria > Planctomycetota > UBA1135 > UBA1135 > JABACD01. Next base: position 2,102 of record CAYGST010000617.1, read on the forward strand.
ACCGTCGAGGTGCGCGAGAAGAGCTGAGCGCGCGCCGGCAGCGCGGACACGAAGAAGGCGGCCCGGGAGCGAGAAGCTCCCGGGCCGCCTGTGGTTGGTGCCCGAGCGAACTCGGGGCTGGCCCTACAGCGACTGGATGTACGCGAGGATCGCGTCGACGTCGGAGTCGGGGTTGGTGCTGCTCAGCGTCTGCTGGACCTTCGAGTCGCCCGGCTGGGACGGGGCCATCTCGTGACCGCGCACGTCGTGCGCCTCGTTGAAGATCTTGAGGACGCTCGGGCGCGGCACGGCGGCGAGGCCGTAAGCCGGGTCGCCGTAGACCGAGTCCATCATCTGAGCTCCCGGGTCCACGAGGCCACGCAGCGAGAACGTGTTGTGGTCGTGGAAGTACGGGCCCGTCGTCCAGACACCCATCTTCGTCGGGATGGAGAAGTGGCTGGCCTCACGGCCGAACTCGCGGAACGGGTTGTTCGCGTCGCAGTTCGGGTCCGTCAGCGGGTCGCAGGGGCAGAGGTAGCTGTTGGGGTCGTCACGGAAGAAGTCGTCGCGATCGTCGACGTTCATCGGCAGGTACGACTCGCGGTCGTCGCGGCCGTCGCCGTTGCGGTCGATGTCGATGATGCCGTCACCGTCGAGGTCGACGTTGACGCCCGTGTTGACGTTCCGGTTGTTGATCGCCGTGACCGACTCGCGCAGCGAGAAGCAGTCCGGGTCGAGGATGCCGAAGTCCTCCGTCTGCCCGATCAGCGGGTTGACGAAGTCAACGGTGAAGAAGCGGGGGCCCGGGCTGCTGAGCGGGTCCTCCTCGATGTTGTTGTGGCACTCGGCGCAGTTGGCCGTGCGCAGCGTCGGGTTGAGGCCCGTGTCGTTCTTACCGAAGAACAGGTCGCGACCCAGCGA
>CAYGST010000618.1:0-309 GCA_964352415.1 uncultured Planctomycetaceae bacterium
TCCTCGCAGACCTGATTCGCGAGCTCGCGCGTCGGGACGATGACGAGCGCCAGCGAAGGGCTGCGCCGGGGAGCCATCGGTCGCGGGCCCTTCGTCGGTCTCGTCGGTGATGTCGACGGCGCCAGCGGACGGATCGTCCTTCGTCGCCTCGACAGCGTTCTCAGCCTTCGCTGCCTCGGCTGCCTCGGCGGCCTTCGCGGCCTCCTTTTCGGCCCAGGCAGCGGCCTTCACGGCCTTGGCGGCGGCTTTCGCGGCCTTGGCGGCGGCTTTCGCGGCCTTGGCCGCCTGCGCTGCCTCGGCCGCTTCGAG
>CAYGST010000618.1:319-2990 GCA_964352415.1 uncultured Planctomycetaceae bacterium
CTTCGAGGGCTTCGGCGGCTTCGGCAGCCGAGTCCACCGTGTCGACGTCCGCGGGCGCGCCGGAGGACGTGGTCTCGCTCAGCGGCTTCGCCGCGAGCTCCCCGGAGAGGTCGACTCCCTCCTTGGCGGCCTCGAGCTCGAGCGCCGACTCGACGATCGCTGCGCCCTGCGCGGCGACGTCGGTCTCGGGTAGGTCGGACTCGGGGACGGCCGTGGAGTGGGGCGTCAGCTCCAGCTCGGCCACCGTCCCCTGCTCGAGAGCGACGACGGCCGGCTCGGGGCTGGAAGCCGTCACGGCTTCGGGCTCGGTGCGGGCTGCGAGCTCGGGCTCGGCCTCGACAGGCTGCGCGGAAACCGCGGCCACCGGCGCTACCTCGTCCGCGAGGTCGGTGTCGAAGTCGGAGACGGTGGCGTCCTCCAGATCGACCTGAACCTGAAGGTCCTCATCGTCCTCGTCCGCGAGCTGCGCCTCGAACAGGTCGTCACCGACGCCCTCCGCCGGGGACAGGGACAGGGCATCACGACGACTCAGCACGACGTCGTCGGACGACGTCCATTCTTCGAAATCCATGGGATCCACGCAGGGCCAGGGGGCCCAGTAACCGTCGGCAAGGCGCTGCCGAGAACGAGGACCGCCATGGCCCTGGAGGGTCGCGCGGGTGTCCGGACACTCTTCCGGCCGCGCGGCAAGCGACGCACGGTATCCGAGACCGGTCGGGAATGGAGGCCCCCGAACCTAAAAAACAAGTGGCGAGGTCGATCCGCCGGGGCGCTGACCGCCCTGGCCGCGCTCCCCAGCCTTGCCGCGTCGGGCTCGGGCTCCGGCCGACCTGCGGCATGCGGCGCGATGCGTTCGGCGTTTGGCGCAGGGTCTTCGGAGTTCGGCGTTCGGCGTTTGGCGCGGGGTGTTCGGCGCGGGGCGTTTCGCGCTTGGCGCGGGGCGGTCGGCGTGACTGAGCCCGTTGACCCCGCGCGCGTGACGCTGACGGAGCTCCCGCCCGGTCGGGCCGGCAGCCCAACAGCCCCCCCCGGAGTTCACACAACCGCCACACTCCGGACATGGGTTTCTCACGGCTACCAACCGCGTCGCTCTCGCCCCTGTGCTCGAGCGGCATCGATCCCCACCACTGCACACCTGTTTTCGTGCGTCTAGACGTCGCCCTCACGGGCTACGGGTCTCCGGTCGGCATCTCGTACCGTCGGTTCTTCCTGATAGGCGTCGCCGCGCTCCTGCCCCTTGGGGTGGCCGGCGCCCAGGACACCCCCACGGCCGAGCCCGAGGTCACCCTCGAAGACCTCCAGCGACGAGTCGCCGAGCTGGAGAAGCGCAACGAGAAGATGCCCTCGACCGGCAGTTCCGACGTCTCGGTCAAGGTGTTCGGCCGGATCCACCTCGACTTCTGGGACTTCGCCAACTCGGACGAGAGCATCAATGTCCTCGAGAACGGTGACCCCGACTCCGATCCGCTCAACACGTGGGAGTTCCGTCGCGCCCGTATCGGGCTCAGCGGAAAGGTCTACGACAACATGAAGTACAAGGCCTCCATCGACTTCGGCAAGCCCGACGGCTTGACCTACAAGGACGTCTACATCGGCTTCACGAAGGTCCCCGGCCTGCAAGAGCTGCGCATCGGTAACCAGAAGCGCCCGTACGGCCTCGACCACCTGAACTCGAGCCGCTTCAACGTCTTCATCGAGCGTCCGTTCGTCATCGAGGCCTACAACCAGGACGCGCGACGCCTCGGATTCCAGGCCTACGGCAACGACACCGACCTGGACTGGACTGGACTGGAACTGGAACTGGCGCTACGGCATCTTCGACATGGTCGACGCCTCGCAGGTCGGCGAGATCGACAGCGACACGATCCAGCCCGAGATCGCCGGCCGCCTCGCGAACACCTTCTGGTGGGAGAAGGACGGCGAGAACTACGCGCACTGGGCGCTCTCCGGCACGCTCGCGTTCCCCGACTCCGACCCTGTCCCCGGCGACGCGCCCAGGCAGTCACGCTTCCGCACGCGCCCCGAGGCCCGCAGCCAGAGCCGCTGGATCGACACCGGCGTGATCTCCAACGTCGACGAGTACCACCTGCTCGGCGTCGAGGCCGTCGGCAACTGGGGCCCAACCCAGCTGGTCGGCGAGTTCGTCAATAACTGGGTCGAACGCGACGGCGGCTCCGACGACCTCACGTTCCGCGGTGGCTACATCTACCTCGCCCACTTCCTGACGGGCGAGCACATGCCCTGGGAACGCAAGTCCGGCACCCTCGGCCGCCCCAAGCCCATCGGTCGCCTCGGAGAGAGCTCCGCCCGCGGCGCCTGGCTGATCGCCCTGCGCTACTCCTACGCAGACTTCAGCGACGCCGACATCCACGGGGGCGTCGGCAACTCCCTGACGGTGGGACTCAACTGGTACTGGAACACCCACGCCAGCATGCAGTTCAACTACATCAAGGGGCGGATCTCCGAGCGTGAGGACGCCGTCGGGGCGGAGACGTTCGACGGGGGGCGGTACAACATCGTTGGTGTCCGCCCCCGGGTCGACTTCTGAGACTGGCCGAGTTGCGTGTTGCTGCGGGCTGGGACGCTCAAGCCGCCATCGCCCCAGCTGCTTCGTACTCAGCCACCGACCGCCTGCCCCGCGACAGCGGGTGCAGGCTCCGCTTGCCCCACT
>CAYGST010000619.1:0-2978 GCA_964352415.1 uncultured Planctomycetaceae bacterium
GCCGGACGGAGTACGACGATGCCGGCCGGGTGACCAAGACGATCCGCAACTACGTTGACGGCACGCCGAGCGGCGACACGGACGCGACGGAGGTCTACGCCTACACCGATGGCCTGCGAGTCTCGATCAAGGCGGACCTCCCGGCGGGTCAGACCGACCAGGTGACGACCTACACCTACGGGACCGCCGGTGGCGGCGCAGCCGGCGACTCCGAGATCGCGACGGGGCACCTCTTGCAGGAGGTCGAGTACCCGGACTCGGCGAGCGCCTCGGACGTGGTGAGCTTTGCGTACAACGCCCAGGGCCAGCAGGTCTACAAGAAGGACCAGGCCGGGAACGTCATCGAGACAGTCTACGACACCGGCGGACGTGCCACGGAGCGCAAGGTCACGACACTGGCGTCGGGCTTCGACGGCGACGTGCGGCGGATCGAAACGGACTACGACGACCTGGGGCGGCACGAGAGCGTCACCCAGTACGACGCGGCTTCCTCAGGGAGCGCCACGGACGGCGTGGCCTTTACCTACGGCGGCTGGGGTCAGCTGACCGAGTATGAGGAGGACCGGAATGGCGCGGTGAGTTCGGGTGGCGACGAGTACGACATCGTCTACACTTGGGAGACCGCGACGGCAGGTCGGAACACGCTTCGGCTTGACACTACAACCTTGCCAAGCGGAAGCGCAATGTCCTACAGTTACCGGGCTTCAGGGGGATCTTTAGACTCCGAAGTGAGTCGGGTGAGCGCCATTGATCTGGCTCCACCAGGGCGCGCTGCTGTGGTTGCCGTGAACTACAAATATAATGGAGTGGGGCATGTTGTGGAGATGGACTATCCCGAGCCGGACACGCGCTCGCGGCGGTACGGGTCCACTTCGGGCGACTACGACGACTGGGACCGCTTCAACCGCATCACGTCGGACGACTGGACGGCGTACAGCGGGACGGCGACCAACTTCTACGACATCGACATCGCCTACGACGAGAACTCGAACATCACGGTGATCGAGGACAACGTGCATGACGGCTTCGACGTGGTCTACTCGATGGACGAACTCGACCGGCTCACGCGAGCCGAAGAGGGTGACTTCGTCAGTGGCTCGATTTCGACGACCTCACGCGACCAGGAGTGGACGCTCGACCAGGTCGGCAACTGGGACGTGGACAAGCTCGACCTCGACGGCGACGGCTTCTACACCGGCACGGACGAGCACAACGACGACCGGACCCACAACGACGTGAACGAGCTGACCGCTCGCGACACGGACGACGACGGGACGAACGACTTCACGCTCGCCTACGACGCGGCGGGGAACCTGACCGACGACGGGGAGAGCTACAAGTACGAGTACGACGCCTTCTACCGGCTGCGGTACGTGAAGAACCAGTCGGACGTGCTAGTCGCCGAGTACCGGTACAACGGCCTCGGACACCGTATTGGCGAAGCTCTGGCCACCGAAGACAACGGGGGCTTGCCAGGGCCGGATGATTGGCGGTACTTCGCCTATGACGAGCGATGGCGGATCGTGGCGCACTTCCTGGGGAGCGATACGGCTCCGACGGAGGAATTCGTGCATCACGCCGCCGGGCTCGACGGGCGCGGAGGCAGCTCCTACATCGACCTCGTGGCGCTGCGCGAGCGGGACACCGACGACAACGGGTCACGCGAGGAGCGGATGTACTACTGCCAGAACTGGCGGGCCGACGTGAGCGCGATCATCGACTCGAACGGCGAGATGTACGAGTGGGTGAAGTACTCAGCGTACGGGGTGCCGTTTGGGCTGCCGGGGGCGGACGCTGACTCGGATGGAGACTGCGACTCGACGGACATCACGCAGATCCAGACGTGGGATACGAGTGGCCCGTACAGCGTGCTCGGTGATTGCGACCTTGATGGCGATGTTGACTCTGCGGACAGATCAATTGCAGAGTCGCGATTGGAGGGGCTGGCGGGTGGGCGCGGCGTATTGTCCCTCCATGGAGGGCGGAGAGGCTTTGGAGGATGCGTCATTTCGGCGGCCGACCGGACTTACCTCGTCAGGAATCGTGCTTTGAATTACGAGACGGGCTCCTGGCTTCAGAGGGATCCTATTTCGCTTGACCGAGGCAGCCTGTACATGTATGTCGCTGGGCGCCCACTGTTCTTTCTCGACCCACTGGGGCTTAGTTCTGAGCGGCCGCGATCTTTGAGTGGTTATGATGTTGTGGAGGACTCTGTTCTGCCTTCTTTTCCGGTTAATGCACAGGCGTCCAATCGTGATGAGTGCTGCAGGAAGGCATGCGCAGAGATCCATGCGGCTGGGAAGGAGGATCTTGGTGTGACCGTGTGTTGCGAGCGGATTCCTACGCCCTGCCTGTGTCGCGAGGAATTCGAGGGCCAGCTTGTGACTGCTGAGGAGTGGATGGCCACGTGGGTGCATGAGCATGCGCACGCGAATGATCCAAGGAATAGTTGCGGCTCCGGAGGGTCTGGCGGTGGCTCCGACGGTGAGCTTGAGTATGATAGCGAGGCATTGGCAGAGTACATCGCCTACTCGGTGGAGGCTCTGTGGTGGAAGAGGAAGTACTCTGATTGCATGCGACGTGCTCGCGCCCAGCCGACTGCTTTCCAGCGCGCCGCTATCGTCCGAATTTGTAATTCGATGAAGACGGGTGGAGATGATGCAGAGGACATTGCGGATGGGCACAAGCGGAATTACTATTATTGGAAGGCGCCCGGGCTGATCTCGGGGATAGAGTCGCCGATTGATGTCGCTCTTGAGGTGGGTTATGCAGATGCCACAATTGCAAGGATTGATGGAGTCGTGCAGGTCTATCAGCAGGTCTTTGGCGGGTTCTGATGCTGCGTTGGTTGTTTGGTCTTTGGGTGACTTCGGGGTACTTTCGGCTCCCGGCCGGTGGGCTCTCGTTTGAGTGTGATGTGTTCTAAAGCGACTGTTCCAGTGCTGGTGGTGATGTTGCTCCTTGCGGGGGGGGTGCTC
>CAYGST010000620.1:0-2974 GCA_964352415.1 uncultured Planctomycetaceae bacterium
GGAAACACGGAACACGACGCCCGGAGGCGAACCACCATGACGAATCTCACTCCCTGGAGACGGCACCTGATGAACCCGACCTCGATCCGACCCGTCGCGCGCGTGCGCGGCGATTGGGATCGACTCTTCGACCACTTCCTCGACGACGCACGCAGCGGCGCGCTGGGCACCAACGGCGCAGCCCACGGCGTGCGGCTCGACCTGACCGAGACCGAGGACGCCGTCCTCGTGAAGGCCGAGGTCCCCGGCATCGATCCGGAGGCCCTCGAGATCCGGCTGCACGGCGACGTGCTGAGCGTCAGCGGCGAGAAGAGCGAGGAGACGGAGCACGGCGAGGGCTCGCGCCACATCAGCGAGCGCGTGTTCGGCTCCTTCGAGCGCACGCTCCAGCTCCCGGTCGCCGTCGACCCCGAGCAGGTCAGCGCCGAGTCGAAGAACGGCGTGGTCACGATCACGCTCAAGAAGAGCGCAGCCGCCAAGTCACGCCGGATCGACGTGCGGACGAGCTGAGCCGAGAGTGACGACGCAGCGGTCGCGGACGGGGCAAGGCAGACCCGGGGACACCGCGACCACTCAATGAGCTACGTCGTTCAAGCGGGCCGCCCACTCCTCTGTGGGGCGGCCCGCCCTGCGTTTCGGGGGGGCGCAGTCACCCGGTCGTCGCTCGCCGGCGACTGGAGAGCTAGGATCGTCGACCGGGCCCCACGCGGGCGCCGACACGATCCATGACGACGCCGGAAGAAGACGGGCTCCCGGAGCGCCTCGCCTCCTCGAACTACCGGCACGCCTATCTGCTCGCGTCGCTCGTCCTCATCATCGTGGTGCGGCCGTTCCTCGTGGACCGCGAACTCAGCCCGTGGCTGCTGGACGGTTTCATGTACGCGACGCTGCTCACGGGAGCCTTCGTCGCGATCTCGAACCGAGCGCAGGGGCTCGTGACCGCGGCCCTCGCCGTGATCGCGATCGCGGCGCAGCTCGCGTGGCGCGCGCAGGAGATCCCCAGCACTGACGCGACGCTGTTCGTCTTCCTCATCGCGACGCTCCTGCTGCTGGTCAACGTCGCGCTGCTGTTCGTGCGCAACCTGTTCCAGCAGCGCGACCAGATCACGGCGGACACGATCTACTCCGCCGTCTCGGTCTACCTGCTGCTCGGCATGGCGTGGACCTTCGGATTCGTGCTGCTGGAGATCGCCTCGCCGGGTTCGTTCACCCTCCCCGAACCGCTTGAGGACTACGACGACTCCTTCGATCGCCTGCTGGGGTTCAGCTTCACCACCCTGACGACGCTCGGCTACGGCAACATCTCACCGGCGACGGCCCAGGCGGACGGGCTCGCCAACGCCGAGGCGATCACCGGCACGCTCTACCTGACCGTCGTCGTCTCGCGACTGATCGGGCTGCAGATCTCGCAGCCCGCCGCCGGACGCCAGGACTGAATCCCGAGCGCGACGGCGAGCAGAAGCGGGGAAACGGAAGATCCACGCGGGCGCGCTCCGCGAAGGACCGCTCGCCGCCCCTGGACGGCCAGCGCCGCATCGGGCTACCCTCGCCGCGCGCGCCTCGGGCGCCTCCTACCCCGCATGTTCAAGCGCCCCGCATCACACGACGCCCTCCGCGCCCTACGCATGGGAGACGTCGCGTGAACGACCTCGAGCCCCGCCAGGCCGTACTCGTCGTCATCGGCCTCGGCTCGAACATCGAGCCGCACGAGAACCTGCCGCGGGGGCTCGCCGCGCTGCGCGAGGCCGTCGAGGTCATGCGGGTGTCGCGGGTCTACGAGACCGAGCCCGTCGCGGCCCCTGGCGCACCCGTCTTCCTGAACGCCGCCATCCTGGCCCGCACGCTGCTCCCCTTCGCGGAGCTCAAGCGGGCGTTCCGCGCGATCGAGGCCGACCTCGGCCGCGTCCGCGACCCGAACGACAAGAACGCGCCGCGCCAGATCGACATCGATCTGCTCACCTACGGCGACGAGGTCGTCCGCGATGCTGAGGGCGCGGTGCTCGCGCCCCACCCCGACCTCGAGCGTCACGCCTACGTCGCGCTGCCGCTGCTCGACCTCGGCGGCGACTTGGTTCACGCCGTGACGGGTGAAGCGCTCGCCGCGATCGCCGCACGCTTCGTCGGCGCTCCTGGCGTCACGCCGAGCGACCTCCAACTCGCCCGCTGATGCAAACCCCGAGCGCCACGTCCACGGACCCGCACGCCGGCTATCGCTACTACGCGATGCTCATGGCGGCCTTCGTCACGGTCCTGGTCGCGTCGAACTTCATCGGGCCAGCGAAGGCCTGCCGCGTCGACCTGCCATTCGCGCTCCCGTTCGTCGGTGAGACGCTGACCTTCGGCGCCGGGAACATCTTCTTCCCGCTCAGCTACATCTTCGGCGACGTTCTGACGGAGGTGTACGGCTACGCGAAAGCGCGCAAGGTCATCTGGGCCGGCTTCGCCTCGCTGCTCTTCGTGACGGCGATGAGCTGGGTGATCATCCACCTGCCCGCAAGCCCGGACGAGAGCTACAACGAGGTCTATCAGCCCGCGCTGGAGACGATGTTCGGCAACTCCTACCGCATCGTGCTCGGTTCGATCGCGGCCTACTGGCTCGGCGACTTCGCGAACTCGTTCGTGATGGCCAAGATGAAGGTCCTGACCCAGGGCCGCCGCCTGTGGATGCGAACGATCGGCTCGACGATCGTCGGCCAGGGGATCGACAGCGTCGTCTTCTACCCGATCGCCTTCTACGGCATCTGGGAGAGCGAGACGCTGCTCTACATCGTCGTCTTCAACTTCGCGTTCAAGCTGGCCGTCGAGGTCCTGTTCACCCCGATCACCTATCTGGTCGTCGGCTGGTTGAAGCGCGTCGAGGGCGTGGACGTGTACGACTACGACACGAACTTCACGCCGTTCTCGCTCGACGACTGAGCCGACCCGCTCGGAACCTGATTGAAAAACGCCGGCTGGCGATGTCGCACGTCGACCC
>CAYGST010000621.1:0-2973 GCA_964352415.1 uncultured Planctomycetaceae bacterium
GTCTCGTCGTTGAGCCCAAGGTTCAAGATGGTGTCCATCATCCCTGGCATCGAGATGCGCGCGCCCGAGCGGACGGAGAGCAGCAGGGGATTCTCGGCGTCGCCAAACGTCTTACCGAGCGACTGCTCGACGCGCTTCAGCGCGCGCGTGACCTCGGCCTCGAGGCCCCGCGGGAACTCGCCGTCGCCCTCGGCGTAGCGCGTGCAGACCTCGGTCGACACGGTGAAGCCCGGCGGCACCGGGAGCCCGAGGTTGCACATCTCGGCGAGGTTCGCGCCCTTGCCGCCGAGCAGGTCGCGGAGGTCGCGGTGTCCGTCGGCACGTCCGTCGCCGAAGGCGAAGACGAACTTGGTGCGAGTGCGGGGAGAGGCCTTGGCGGAAGACGCGAGCGAAGCCGCTTTCTTCATCGGTACGGATGGGGCTGGAGGAGCCCGGACCCGATCGATCCCCGCGCAGGCTCTCAGGAGCCGGGCTCGGCGAGCCCCGCGATACGGTCGATCTTCCACTCCCGCCCGATGCGGAACTCGGTGAAGCTCCGATTGAGCTCCTCGGGCGGCAGGTGGTCCAGGTAGGTGGGCAACTGGGCGAACCCGGAGACCATCGTCACTCCGGGCGCCTCACTGAAAACTTCCGCCCTTTCAGGAAAGGAACCGGGCGGCAGGAGCTCGTCGGCCAGGAGCTCTGGGCCCTCCCAGAGCTGCCAGTAGTCCTCGAGCACGAGCTCGAGCTCGAACGGGGTGCCGTGGGACTCGCAGCGCAACAGCCGGCGGTCCTCGCCGAGGGGCACGGACTCCACGACCTTGGCCTTGGGGATCCCCAGCCAGAACGCGATCTCGTGCTGCAGCGTGTCCTCGCGGAACTCCCGGTAGGCGAGCTGGGAGAGGCCGTAGCGGGCGCGGAAGGCGCCCGAGAGGCAGGCGTACTCGAGTCCGGGCAGGTCGCCGCGGACCCCGACCTTCAGGGTGTGGAAGGTCATCTCTGGCGTCCGGAATCCGGTGGCGAGCACCTCTTCCGGCTCCGGGGTCGAGACGCAGCCAGCGGCGAGGAGGACAACGGCGCCGGCGAGGGGGGCGAGGCGGTGCTTCATCGCCCGCGAGGATAGCGCACGGAAACGCTTTCCGAGTCCGCGCTCCGCAGCAGGCCTTGCGGAGAGTTTTCGAGCCCGCGGGGCTCCGAAGTCGACGCCCGAGCGGGGTTCCCCGTACACTACGAAGTCTCGCGGTTCGGTCGTCACGCCCGGCTGGCCGCGTCCTTCACCGTAGACCCTCTCCGGGGCCGCGCGAACTCCGCCAAAAACACGGATTCGCTCTCGCCGGGCCGAGCCAACCTGCGTAAGCCGAATGTTCGGGGGGTGAGCCCTCGAGCCTGCGGCCGCGCCGGTCGCGCTCCTCAGCCCCCCGGGAGACCCGCCGACTCCTGAGAACCCAACGCGACCCCAGCGGTCCGATCACGTAGCCATGTCCCGAGACAAGCTGTTCAGCGCCCTCTTCCTCGCCGCTCCGGCGACGCTCTTCGCCCTCGGCTGCTCCGCCGAGGTCCAGCCCACCGCGACCCCTTCGACCGCCGCTTCCGAAGCCGGCGATCATGACGGTCACGACCACGCCGACCACGCCGAGGAGACCGAGGCGGCTCACGACGAGCACGACGGTCACGACCACGACGACGGCGCCGAGACGGCGAACGCCGCAGTCGCGTCGAACGACGCGCCCGCGCCGGCCGACGACGGTCACGACCACGCCGACGGTGAGGAGCACGATCACGCCACCGATGGCCTGGTCATCAACAACCCGCCCCCGCTCGGCGACGCCAACGGCGCCCGCCTGATGTACCGCGTCGGCGAGGAGGCTCACGCCTTCGGTCGCCTGATGGAGGGGACTGTCGCGGAGCACACCTTCGAGCTGCGCAACGAGGGCAACGAAGACCTCATCATCAAGCAGGTCAAGCCGACCTGCGGCTGCACCGTCGCGCAGGTCGAGGTCGAGAACGACGAGGGCGTCTTCGTCTCCTACACCTTCGGCGATCCGATCACGCCGAACCGCCGCGTCTCGGTGCCGGCCAAGCTGCACACCAAGAACAAGACAGGTCACCAGACGACGCGGATCAACGTCTTCTCGAACGACCCGCGCGGAACCATCCAGCTCGGCCTCGAGGCGGACATCGATCCGTTCTTCAGCATCGCGCCGCGCTTCCTGAACTTCGGTCAGATCTCCGTCGGTGACGTCGTCAACAAGAAGGCCGTGCTCTCCACGACCAAGGGCGACCCCGTCAAGCTCGAGCTCGTCGAGCAGAGCCTCCCGTCCGGTTCGGACTGCGTCCTGACCGCGATCAACCCGGACGCCGAGGGCCGCGCCGCGCGCTGGGACCTCGACGTCACGCTCGGCCCAGACCTGACCGAGGGCAACCTCGCCCGCGCCGTCAACGTCATCAGCGACGTTCCGATCCCCGGCGCCGAGGAGGGCATCGACGGCAAGGCGACCTACGCCGCGACGATCACCATCAGCGCCCAGGTCGTCGGCCCGTTCAGCTTCAACCCGCCGTACGTCTCGATGGGCCTCGTGCGCCCCGGCCAGGTCGCTGCTCGCACGGTCACGATCGAGAGCCACGACGAGAGCTACTCCTTCGCCGATCACGTGCCGCAGGTGCGGATCGTCGGCCTGCAGAACCCGGGCAGCGGCGCGGACGGCGACGTGACCTACCGTGAGTGGGAGTACTCCGACGCCTTCACCCCGACCGTCCGTCCCGTCGAGGGCAAGAACGCGGTCGAGGTCGAGCTGCGCCTCGAGGGCATGCCCGACAACGCCACCGGCTCCTTCCGCGGCACCCTGGTGATCGAGCTCGATCACCCGGACAAGCAGCAGATCGCCCTGGTCATCACGGGCGTTTGCCGCGGCGGGCCCGCCTCCCCGAAGTAGGGGACCGGCGCGCGAACGCGCGCCGGGCCGGCGGGGCGCGCGCCTCCCCCCCCCCCCCCCT
>CAYGST010000622.1:0-2971 GCA_964352415.1 uncultured Planctomycetaceae bacterium
AGCTGCGGGCGGGGAGCAGCGGGGCCTTCGACTTCTTCGGCGTCGCGCTGGCCAAGGAGGGCCAGCGCTTTTTCGCAGCGGGCCCGCTGCACGACATCGGCCTGAACGACGTGGGGGCGGTCTACGAGTTCGATCTGTCGAGCTTCGCCGCGAGCTACTGCTCGTGCGCGAGCGAAGCCCCCTGCGCGAACACGGATGGCGACGGGGGCTGCGCGAACTCCTCCGGCGGGGGCGCGCGGATGTCCTGGAGCGGGTCCGGATCGACGGTCGCGGACGACCTCGTGCTCGACGTCAGCGGCGCGCCGGCGGAGGTCTTCGGCATCGCCTGCGCCGGGCGGCTGCGCGCGCGCACGACTCTTGGAGGCGGACTCCTGTGCATCGACCCCGCGGGCGGGCTTGCGCGCCTCCCGCTGCAGGTTTCCGGCTCGGACGGGAGCTTCGTGTTCGGTCCCGACCTGGTGAGCCTGAGCGAAGCTTGGAGCGACGGTGCGATCACGCCGGGCACGAGCTGGAACTTCCAGTGCTGGTTCCGGGATCCGAGCGGTCCCTGCGGCGCCGGATCGAACCTCTCCAACGCCGTCGACGTGGCGTTCTCGCTCTAGGAACCCGAACCATGAAGAACCAACGCAACAACGGAAGCACGCGGCCGCTCGTCGCGCGCGCCCACACGAACCTCTCCCTCGTCTGCGCCGCGCTGGTCGCGTCCGCGACAGCGAGCGCGCAGGTGCCCGCTGTGGGCGCGGCTCAAGGACAGGCAGCGGTCGAGCCGGGGCGCGTCGAACACGCCTGCGTCGTCGACGGGCCCGCAGTCGAGCCATTCACGCGCATTCCGGCGCCGTACACGACGCTGCTTCCCCCCGACGAGGCGGGTGGCGGCGTGCTGGCCCTCGGCGCCGGGGGCTTCGTGCCGAACCGGGTGGACCTCGTCTTCGTCGGTGACGGCTACCAGGCGCAGCAGCTCGATCTGTACCACCAGCACGTCGACGCCTGCGTTGCGCGGCTGTTCGCGACGCCGCCGCTGCGCGAGTACGCCAGCTACTTCAACGTGCACCGGGTCGATGTGGTCTCCGTGGACTCAGGCGTGGACAACGCGCCGACTCTCGGCGTGCAGAAGGACACGGCGATGCACATGAACTACTGGTGCAACGGGATCGAGCGGCTGCTCTGCATCAGCACGCAGGACGCGGCGGCCTACGCCGCCAACGCGCCGGACGTGGACATCATCGCCGCGCTCGCGAAGAACCAGAAGTACGGGGGCGCGGGCTTCCCGGTCCACGGCATCGGAACGACGGCGGGCGGCCACCCCCAGGGGGCGCACATCCTCGTGCACGAGCTCGGCCACGGCTTCGCGGACCTCGGCGACGAGTACTACTTCGGCGATGGATCGGTCTATCCGCAAGCCGAGCACTACCGAGCGAACCTCTCCACTCAGGGCGCGCAGCAAATGGCGCAGTCGGGGACGAAGTGGGCCCCGTGGCTCGGCTCCGACGGCGCTCCGTTCGACGGACCCGTCGGCACCTACGAGGGCGCGTCCCAGTACCAGTTCGGCCTGAATCGCCCGTCGCCGAACTCGCTGATGCGAAATCACCTGCGGCCCTTCAACGGTCCGAGCGCGGAAGCGCTGCTCGTCCAGATCCATGGCCTCGTGGACACGATCGACTCGAGCTCGGAGCCGAACCTGATCTACGACGAACACGCGACGCTCTGGGTCAGCCCGATGGCGCCCTCGGATCACGCGCTCGACATCCAGTGGCTCCTGTTCGACGAGGAGCTTCCGGGGGCGACGGGAGAGACGCTCGACCTCTGCACGCTGAACCTCGCGGCCGGTTGGCACCAGGTGAAGGTGCGCGTCACCGATCCGACGCTGTGGGTGCGGGATCCGAACGCTCTGCCGCTCCTGAGCGACCTGCGCTCCTTCGTGGTTCAGTCCGAGGGGACGAACGGGATCGCGCGCGTTTGCAGCACGTCGCCGAACTCGGCGGGGGCGGGGGCCGTGATCGACTTCGCGGGCAGCGCGAGCCTCTCGGCGGAGGACCTGATGCTCTCCGTCGGCGGCGCTCCAGCGGACAAGCCGGGGCTGTTCTTCGTCGGCACGGAGCTGGTGGCGACGCCGCTGGGAGACGGGCTGCGCTGCGCGGGCGGCGCGCTGGTGCGCTTCGGGGCGCTGGTCACCGGTCCGGACGGGACGGCGGCGCAGGGACTCGACTTCGCAGCGCTGCCGGGAGCGCCGGCCGCGCCGGGCGATCGCTACGTGGCGCAGTTCTGGTACCGCGATCCGGCGGCGGGCGCCGCCGGCTTCAACCTGTCGGACGCGCTCGAGCTGCGGCTCTGCCCCTAGCGGGCTGCGCTCAGGTCGCCGGTGCCTCGGTCGCGGCGGCGACCTCGATGCCGAGGCTGCGCAGGAGCTGTCGCACCACGGCGCGGAACGCGGTGCGGTCGCCGGAGCGCGCGCAGCCGCGCGCGCCCTCGAGCGCGGCGAGCAGGAACACGGCCTGGTCCTCGGCGGGACCGTCGAAGCGCACTTCGCCGCCGCTGCGCGCGGCCTCCAGCAGCGCCGCGACCTCCCCGTAGGACCAGGCGCGCAGGGTCTTGAGCCGCTCGACGATGCTGTCCGGCAGACTGTCCGAGTTCTCGTCGAAGGCGCCGTGCGGACAGACGTTGTGCGTGCCATCGAGCAGCGCCTCCTCCGCGCCCGCGAAGAAGGTGCGCAGCGCGCCGCCCGGCGTCGGCGCGCGCTCGACCAGGCGCGTCATCATCGCCTCCGCGTTGGCGCGATAGAACTCGACCAGCGCCACGCCGAGGGTCTCCTTGGTGGGGAAGTGGTGGTGGATGCTGGCCTTGCGGATCCCGAGCGCGACCGAGAGGTCGGTGTAGCTGAACGCGCTGAAGCTCTTGCGCCGCAAGAGCGCTGCGGAGAGCTCGAGGATCTCGGTCTTGCGTTGGGACATGGGGCGCTGGGACGGGGCGGGGT
>CAYGST010000623.1:0-2954 GCA_964352415.1 uncultured Planctomycetaceae bacterium
GTACGAGCGGTTCGCGGATCAGCGCCTGCGGCCGGCCCTCGAGCTGCTCGGGCGCGTGCCGCTCGAGGGACCCGCGCGCGTCGTCGACCTCGGCTGCGGCACGGGCAGCGTCACGCGGCTCTTGCACGAGCGCTTTCCGAGCGCGGACGTGCTCGGGCTCGACAGCTCGACGGAGATGCTGGAAGAAGCGCGCGTGGTCGCCCCAGGCGTGCGGTGGAGCCGTGCCGACATTGCGACGTGGACCCCCGAGGTCGCTCCCGACCTGATCTACAGCAACGCGGCGCTGCACTGGCTCCCCGACCACGACGCGCTCGTCCCGCGCCTGTTCGGCGCGCTCGCGCCCGGCGGCGTCCTCGCGGTGCAGATGCCGCTCAGCTGGCCCCTGCCCTCCCACCAGCTCATGCGCGAGGTGCTCGCGAGCGGTGGTTCGAGCGGGCGCCCGCTCGGTACACCAGAGCTCCGCGAACGCGTGGGACGGCGTCCCGTCGCGCAGCCGGCTGCCTACCACGACCTCCTGGCGCCCGCGGCAGCTGCGATCGACGTCTGGACCACGGAGTACCTGCAGCGGCTCGAGGGCCCCGACGCCGTGCTCGAGTGGGTCCGCGGGACTGGCCTACGCCCCATTCTCGAGGGGCTCGTGGCGGACGAGCGCGAGCGCTTCCTCGAGGTCTATCGCACCCGACTCGCCGAGGCCTATCCGGCGCGCACGGACGGCGGCACGCTCTACCCGTTCCGGCGGCTGTTCCTCGTCGCGATACGTCCCTAGAGCGTGCCGCGATCAGCTGCGCGCCGCGCGAACGGCCTCCACCAGCCGCGCGCAGCGCTCCGCCTCCAGCGGCCGGCGCCAGTCCCCTTCCTGCTTGAGGTACGAACCGACGATGAAGCCCGCCGCGTGCGGCAGGAGCACGGGCACGTTCTCCGGCGTGACGCCGCTGCCGACGAGGACCGGCAGCGACGACGCGAGGGCCGCCCGGGCGACGTCTTCCGGAGCGGCGGGCGACCCCGTCGCCGTCCCGGTCACGATCAGGCCATCGGCGCCGCAGAACTCCGCCGCGTGAGCGGTCTGCGCGAGCGAGACGTCGGCGGTGAGCGCGTGCGCGGAGTGCTTCTTCTTGAGGTCCGCGAGCACGGCGATGTGCTCCGCGCCGATCTGCTTGCGGTAGCGCAGCAGCGGACCGGCGGAGGCCTCCTCGAGCAGCCCCTCGTCCGCCACCGCGGAGAAGACGTAGCCCTCAGCGCGGACGAACTCGCAGCCCGCGGCGAGCGCCACGCCGAGCGCGGCCTCGTTGGCGCCCGCGAGCACCTGAACTCCGAGCGGCAGGTCCGGCGCGGCGCGTCTCACCGCGAGGCAGGCCGCGGTCATCAGCGCGGTGACCTCGGGCCCGACGGAGCGGCGTAGGTACGGCCTGTCCCCCATGTTCTCGACGATCAGCCCTTCGAAGCCGAGCTCGGCGAGCTGCGCCGCCTCGCGCTCGGCGCGCGCGACGATCTCGGCAGGACTGAGCACGGCTCCCGGCGTCCCGGGCAGCGCGGCGAGGTGCACCATCCCGATCAAGGTGCCGGGCTGCGTGAAGAGTCGTGCGGCGTTCGACATGCGGTGCTGGGTCATGAACGAGGATGGGGCGCCCGAAGACGCCCCATCCTAGCCGAATCGCAGCTGCGCGGCCGTTGTCACGCGAGGGTCGCCCTTCGATCGACTAGAAGCTCCAGCCGACCGTCAGCGCGTAGATGTGATCGCTGCGCTCGTTGCCGGGGACAGGCGTGTTGTCGTACGTCCAGATCCACTGCAGCTTGAGGAAGATCGAGTCGGTCAGGTTGGTCTGCGCGTAGGTGTCGGCGCGCGAGTAGATGTCGTCGCCGTTCTCGAGGCTGGGGAAGACCTCCGCGGTCTGACCGGCGACGAAGTACTCGTTACCGAGGTACTCCCAGTTGTAGCCGATGCGCGCGGCGAGGTAGCTGTTGTCGGGGTCCGGCTGGATGAGCGGGTCGGCGTTGAACGCCTCGTCGACGTAAGCGAGGCCGAGCTCGCCGGCGAGCTTCCACTCGGCGTCGTCGCGGAACTGGTAGCCGGCGCCCGCGCCGAGCGTCCAGCGCAGGTCGAGGTTCGCCTGCCGGTCGTTGTCCGCCGAACCCTTCCCGTAGCCGTACAGCTTCTCGGTGAGGAAGTGGTCGTACTGCGCGTCACCGTAGAGCTTGCGCTGGATGACGCCGGTGGTGTCGTCCTGGTAGTTCCAGAGCGCATTCGCCGTGAAGCGCTGCGAGTCGCCGCGCCAGATCGCGTTGCCGGTCGCGGTGATGTTGTTCGTCTCGGTGTTGCCGGTCTGGATGATCGCGCCAGCGGTGATCGAGCCCTCCCAGCCGCGCTTGTCCTCTTCGGGGATCTCCTCGGGGACTTCCTCGTCCTGGACGAGCGGCGAGGTGGCGAGTGCGTTCGGAAGCGGAGCGTCGGCCTCGGCGGCGCCGGGGGCCGCGAGGAGCAGCGGGAGGAACAAGCTGGGGAGCATGGATCTCGGGGGTGAGGTTCGGTGAGTCGGTAGGCCCTCCGGATCCGCGGGCGAGCGCGGAATCAGGATTTGGGCGGCGCAGTCTAGTGACCGCTGCGCCCCCCCTCAACCGGCGAGCGCTCCCCGCCTCAACCGAAGCGCAGACCGCAGCCCGGGCAGGTGAAAACGTCGGGCCGGAACGTCGTCAGGCAGGCCGGACAGGTGGTCTCCTCGGCGTCAAAGTCGACGACCAGCTCCGTTGCTGCGGCCTCCTCCTCGCTCAGCCCGGACTTCCACTGGTCCTGGATCACCACGGCGCTATCGGCCAGGTCTTCGCTCGCGACCGCGAGCTCGAGGGTGACGCCTCAGCCCGTGCCGCAGTCCTTCTCGTCCGGCCGCCGGATCGCCGACTGGATGCCACGCTTCTTGAGCAGGACCTGCAGCTCCTTCATGGAGTCCAGCTTGCCGCGC
>CAYGST010000624.1:0-2945 GCA_964352415.1 uncultured Planctomycetaceae bacterium
GCGCCACATCGTGCGGCGGTCGTCCTTCTCGTAGCCGTTCGTGTCGGCGTAGCGTGCGAGGTCGAGCCACGGCCGCGCCATGCGCTCGCCGTAGTGCGGCGAGGCGAGGAGCCTGTCGACGTAGCGCTCGTAGGCGCCCGGCGCGTCGTCGGCGAGGAAGGCGTCGAGCTCGTCCAGGCTCGGCGGCAGGCCGGTCAGGTCGAGGGACGCGCGGCGCGCGAGGGTCGCGCGGTCGGCTGCGGGGGCGGGCTGGAGCCGCTCGGTCTCCAGGCGCCGCAGGACGAAGAGGTCGATCTCGGTTCGCGCCCAACCGATCTGGGTCGCTGGGCCCTGCCGTTCGGGAAGGGCTGGCGTGCGGGGCGGGACGTAGGCCCAGTGCGTCTCCGTCTCGGGCGCCGCGGCGCCGGCCGCGCTGCGCGCGCCCTCGGCGATCCAGCGCCGCAGCACCTCCTGTTGCTGCGGGGTGAGCGGCTCGCCCTTGGGCGGCATGCGCTCGTCCTCGTCGGTCGTGGAGACGAGCTGGTAGAGCATCGACTCGCCGGGCTCGCCCGGGATCACGACGCGCTGCTCGCCTTCGTCGCTGCCCGCCAGCACCGCGCCGTGGGAGTCGAGCCGCAGGCCGGCGCGCTGCTTCGCCTCCCCGTGGCACTTCAAGCAGTGGGCCTCGAAGAGCGGCGCGACGTCGCGCTCGAAGTCGACCGGCTCCTCGCTCGCCCTGGGGTGAGCGAAGGGGGCCGGGGCGGCGGCGCTGCCGGCGAGCAGCAGGGCGCCGAGGAGGGCGGCGCCGGGGACGAGGCCGTGGTGCATGGGAGGAAAGGAGAGCGCGGGGGATCGGAGGGCTCGATCCTAGCGGTCTCGGGGCATCGGGGTGGTGCCCGACCCGGCTTCAGGCGAGCCCGCAGGGAGGGGGCCGCGCAAGCGGCGAATTTGTGCAGGGATCGGTGACCGATCGGCGCGCCGATCGTCCTTCCCAGGGGACCTCAGGGAGAGAGGTCCCCGGGGCGACGGGCGCGCGCTCCACTTCACGCGCCCAAGGAAATCGGAGGGGGAGAGAGACATGCAATCGAAGCGAGAGAGAACCGTCGTGGCCGCAGCGGACGGTCGAGAGCGGGGGCGAGGGCGAACGCGTGGCCGCGCGCGACGCGTGGGGACTGCGCTGGCGGCGGCGGGGGCCTTGTCCCTGCTGTCGGGGTGCATCCTGTTCAACGAGTTCAAGGCGGACGGTTTCCTGATCAAGGACGACTGCTTCTCGCTGTACGCCGCGAGCTTCTGCGTCGACTTCGACTCGGGGACGCTCGACGGAACGGGGCTGCACGCGGGGGTGAACAACAGCGCGCACTGCAAGCGCATCAAGAAGGTCAAGGTCAGCGGCTGGGTCGACAAGAACGACAACGGCACGAAGGACGAAGGCGAGGAGATCGACTCGACCGAGCACGAGGTCGCCGAGGAGGAGGGCTCGAACGAGCTCTCCATGGGAGACGTCAGCCTGGGCCTGAACGCGGGCTCCGAGGACGTGGGCGACGTGCACCTCTGCATCGAGGTGACCCGCGTCGGGTCGGAGACCACGAACACGTACGAAAAGACCATCTCGAAGTGCTAACGCCGCGCATGCGGTCAGGAGGAACGGACATGAACTGGACCAAGACTCTCATCACCGGCGTCGCGCTCGCGGCCGCCGTCACCGGCTTCGCGCACTACTCGCGCGCGCAGGTCGTCCAACGCCTCGGCGCGGGCCCCCAGTCGGGGCTCTCTCCGTCGCGGCCCGCGGCGCAGGAGCCGATCTACACCTTCGAGCTGGAGCACCGCGGCGTGCGCCTCGATCTCTACGCCGTCGCCTGGGGCCTGTCGGGACCGGGCTTCGTCGTCGACGTCTGGAACGACGATCCCGGCGCGCCGGAGCTCTTCGACGTGGGCGTCGCCGTGGGCAGCGTGACGATCGACGCGCACAGCGTGCCGCTCGTGACCTACCCGCCGACCGCCGCGCGACCCCTGGGCGGTCGCCGCGCCGTGATCCCGCCGAGCTGGAGCACCTGGCCGGGGCTGCCGTGGACTGGACGTGACCTGGCCTTCGAGCTGAGCGATCCCCAGAACCCGCAGTCCCGCATCGGGGCCTCGGCGGAGAACGTCCGAGGATGAGCTGTCCTCGCGTTCCCCTCGTGCTCCTCTTGGGGCTGGCGCTCGGAACCGTCTCTTGTCGGGGGAGGAGTGCCCGGGACTCGGATCCGTCCGCGCAGGTCCCCGAGACCGAGCTGAGGCTGCTCCATGTGGATGACGACTGCGAGATCTACGCCGGGCACTACCGGGGGCTCTTCGTCCTCTCGATGAAGAGCGCGTCTCGGAGCGAAGGGGAGCGGGGGGACGACCTCTGGCTCGGGAACTGCGACATGCGTCGCTGGATCGACCGCAACGGGAATCGGAGTCGAGACCCGGGCGAGCCGCTCGGAGTGGCCGGGCGTCAGGACGCCGACTTGGCGAGCTTCTTCTTCGCTCAGTCGCCCGACCTGCTCGAGGACGAGGACGGACCGGAGTGGATCGAGATCGACTACGAGGTCCGCGGGGAATCGCGCCGTCTCGGTCCGCGGCGGCTGCGCTGATCGGAGCCGGGCGTGGACCGAGGACCGGCCCGGGGCGTCTCGGGGTTCCGGGTCGCAGGGGCGCCTCCCTCGAAACGAGGGGGGCGCCCCGTTCGTCTCGCCGGTGCGGACCGATCCGCCGCACGCGCTCCGGGAGGGCCCTCCGCGCCGCACCTGCTGGAAATCGAGGTAGCCTGAGTCCGATCCAATGCGCCTGGCGTGTCGGGGGACATGACGGAACTCACGCTCGACGACTTCGGACGGGAGCTGCTCGCCCAGCGCGAGTGGCTCAGCCGGCTGGCGCGCACGCTCGTCTCCGACCCGGCGAGCGCCGACGATCTGGTTCAGGACACCTGGGCCGCGGCGCTGCGC
>CAYGST010000625.1:0-2933 GCA_964352415.1 uncultured Planctomycetaceae bacterium
CAATTAGCCCTAATTCAACCAGAGCATTTGACTGAGCATTGGCATCAGCAGCAGCCTGCCTAAAAGTCATTTCCAGACATTCGTGGATGGTTCCCTTGCTTTCACTGCAGTAGAGACAAGCAAAGGAACCACCACTCCAGCTTTAATTGTTCAACATTCACTCAATGATGAGGTAATACTCATGGATACGCGCACGATTTTTGCTCTCCAATTCAGCTTGAGCCTGGTGGTGTTTAGTTTGCTCGCCAAGTGGTACGTCTTACCAAAGTTGGCCCAATATTCAACGCCACAGGCACTCACGGCACTCCTCATTCCCCATGCCTTGCGCCATCTCGGTTTGGTTTTCTTGGTTCCAGGACTGGTTGTGCAACCGCTGCCCAGTAGCTTTGCTAATGCGGCGGCCTATGGTGATTTACTCAGTGGATTACTCGCGTTGTTGGCGATGGTGGCGCTGCGTGCCCGTTGGGGTTTAGCCCTGGGTTTGGTCTGGGTGTTTAACATTGTCGGCACTGTGGATCTATTCAATGCATTGCGACAGGCGGAGGTCGTGCCGAACTTGGGAACCACTTGGTACATCCCAACCTTTGTGGTACCGATTCTTCTAGTCACCCATGTCATGATTTTTGCTCAGTTATTTAGGGCCCGCAATCACACCATGATTGACCGCAAAAACCCAACAGTGCCAATCTGAGTTCTACCCTAATCCCCGACCAATCCCTATTGGTACATCTCCCCCACCGGAAAAGAGGCAGCGCGAAGCGTGTTGCCTCTTTTCTCTTTTTTGGGGCCATAACGGATTGGTGGTGAGCCATAAATCCCCACATCCAATCCCCACACCTGGGGACTGCGGCTCCCCACATCCGTTCATATCTTTGAATTGTTAACAAACGTCGTGATTAGAGAAGGCGATTGCAACTCCCATGAATCAAATCCACCGCTTAACCAACGATCATCCGCTCGACCAGTATGAAATCTGCGTCAAGGGACACCTTGATCAGCGGTGGAGTAATTGGTTTGAGGGATTTGCGATCGCCCTGACAGACAACGGTGAAACCCAGTTGTCTGGGCCGGTGGTGGATCAAGCCGCCCTCTATGGATTGCTGATCAAAGTGCGGGATTTGGGATTGCCATTGGTCTCAGTCATCCCGACCCAAACTCAACCAAAAGAACATTCGAACCCAGGAGAACACCCATGAACTTGCAGAAGCACATACTTACCCTAGAAACGAAAGCCAAGCTCTCGACCCTGTGGATGTTTTATCTCTTCAACACCCTATTTCGAGATATCCATGAATTTATTGAGCCGGGATTCATTGAACAGGTGATGACCGGGACATTCAATGGTATTCAAATCACAGAGCCGCTATTGCTGTTTGGTGGTTTTGTGGCCGAAGTGCCGATCGCCATGGTGCTGCTCTCTCGGCTCTTGCCCTATGGTGCCAATCGTTGGGCGAACATCATCGCCGCTTTGATTACCCTCGCGTTTGAAATCAACAACGGCACCACCGATTTAGACGATACCTTTCACATGGTTATGGAAATGGCCGCTTTATCCTTCATCATTTGGTCGGCCTGGCGGTGGCGGAACCCAATCCCTCAGAGTTACTCAACCGCTCAGAAGGCATGATTTTTACCGACATGCCTCAGATACGAGAAAAGAAGAAACCGTTTAATAACATTAAGGAGGATGCGATGAACGCTTCAGCTCAATTTTGGAACAAAGTCGCCGCCGGTTATGCCAAGCAACCGATCGCGGATGAAGCCGCCTACCAGAAGAAACTACAGGTCACGCGGGAGTATTTACAGCCCAGTATGAACGTGCTGGAGTTTGGTTGCGGCACCGGATCGACGGCCATTGCCCATGCCCCTTACGTGCACCATATCCAAGCGATCGATTTCTCATCCAACATGATTGCGATCGCCCAAGGGAAAGCCGACGCCCAGAACATCCAGAACGTCACCTTTGAGCAAGCCAGCATTGATGAGCTGAGCGTCCCCGACAGCACCTACGATGCTGTATTGGGATTGAACGTTTTACACCTACTGGAAAATAAGGAAGCGGCGATCGCCAAGGTCCATAACCTGCTGCAACCGGGCGGAGTTTTCATCACCAGCACCATCTGCCTGGGGAATACGATGGCCTGGTTCAAGCTGATTGCACCCATTGGCAAATTCTTAGGACTGTTTCCGTTAGTCAGGGTCTTTACGATCCAAGACTTAGAAAAAAGTTTGACGGATGCGGGGTTTGCGATTAATTACCAATGGCAACCGGGGTATTACAAATCGCCCATCGGTAACGCGAAAATCGCGTTCATCGTAGCTAAGAAGGCTGAGTAGCGTTGAAGGTTGAATACCGATGAAAAAAGTTGCTGTATTTGGCAATGCGGGCGGGGGAAAGTCCACCCTCAGCAGACGCCTTGCGGAGATCACGGGACTCCCCTGGGTGCCGCTCGATTCCCTCCAGTATCAACCCGGTGGCGGCGAAGTGCCCCATGCTGAGTTCAAAGCCGCCCATGATGAACTGCTGCAGCAAGAGCAGTGGATCGTGGATGGTTTTGGCTCTATAGATACTGTCTGGGAACGGCTCAACGTGGCCGATACCCTGGTGTATTTGGATATGCCCGTGCTACGGCACTATTGGTGGGCCACAAAGCGATTCCTGCAAGGGGCTTGGGTGCCGCCCGCCGGTTGGCCGGAGAATAGCCCGTTGCTGAAAGGGACGCTGAAGTCCTACACCACTGTCCGATTGTGCCATACCAAACTGACACCCAAGTACCGGGAGTATGTAGCGCGAGCGAAGGCAACAAAGCAGGTTTATCATTTGAGATCGCTCCGGGACATCGCTCAGTTCTACCAGACCATCGCCGCACAAACCAATATCACGTCACCCAGAAGGTGAACCCATGACTCAAGCCACCCAGCCTGTGAATCTG
>CAYGST010000626.1:0-2918 GCA_964352415.1 uncultured Planctomycetaceae bacterium
GTGGAGACCGCCTACCTCGTCAGCGACAGCGGGGATCTCCTCGTCCTCTCGAAGCCGAGGCTCGGACAGCAGCGGCACCGGCTCGCGCTGCGACGACAGGACGGCACGTGGGATACGGTCGCTGACGACGCGCAGTACCGCGGTGTGAGAGGCGCAGAGCTGTTCTACTGGGTTCCCGGTGACCGCATGCAGGCTTGGAGCCTCACGACCCGGGAGCGGCGTGCGGTCCATCCAGGCGAGGCCGTCGGGCTCGATAGAGATCGAGAGGTGCATCCAGGAGCGGCCGTGATGCCTCGCGATGTCCGGAAGGACTCGGGGAGCTGGCTCGAGCTCTACCCCGATCGCACCAACTCCAGCGTCAGGCGGCGCCTCCCGCTCGCGGTCGAGGACCTCGCGGCGGACTGAGCGGCGACGAGCGGCGCTGCGGGCGGCTGGTTGCTCTCTCTGTCACCTCAGCGGCGAGGTGGGGTAGGCTCGGCCAGCTGTCGAGCGACACGCCGTCGCCCGTGCGTTGAGGGAGGTTCGGAGATGAGACTGTTCTTGGCCGTGCTCACGGTCGCCGCGATGGCTGCCCTGTGGATCGTCGTCGCGAACAGCGGCAGCGAGCCGCTGGGCGCAGTACGGCCGCCGGCGGTCGTCGACGCCGTACAGCCGGAGCCTGCGGTGCCGCTCACGCCCGCGATCTCTTCCGAGCTTGCGGCGCCGGCGGTGAAGGAGGTCCAGGGATCCGAGCGCGAGGCGCTCGACGAGGCGCGAGTTCGGGCCGAGCCCGAGGCCACGCCGGCGCAGAGCGCCGATCGACTGTCCGGGAGGGTCGTGCTCTCGAACGCGGCGGGAGGCGCGCTGCCCGCGGAGTCCGGCGTGCTGACCTGGATCGCGTGGAAGGGCAACTCGGGTAGCCACATCGACGTACCGGTGAAGGGAGGTGAGTGGAGCATCACGCTGAAGGCGCTCGGCGAGCCCGAGGCTTTGGGAATCCACAGACTCGAGATGGGGGGCGAGCGCTTCGTCGTCGACGCGCCAGAGCAGAAGATCCCGGTGCCGGAGGATCGCTTCATCGAGGTTCTCGCGCACCAGCCTGCGGGTGCGTCGCTGCGCGTCATCGACGCGCAGACCGGCGCGGAGCTCACGGGCATTCGACTGACGCGTGGCAACTGGGACAGCGACGAGCATCCGGGCCTGCGCGCCGAGTCGCGGACGCTGGCGGAGAACCTCACGTCGCCGATCGACCTCACGTCCGTGTTGGATGCCGAGGTGCGCAAGCAGATGCGACCCAAAGAGCTGTTCGTGCGCGCGGACGGCTACGCGTGGGCTCCCGCCAAGGTGGACTTCGACGTGGGTGGACGGCATCAGGTCGCGCTCCAGCCGGGGGCGGAGCTCATCGTCTCGTTCCTCGACTACGATCCGAAGGACCGCGGCGAGCTGCGCGTGCGCGCGCCCAAGCACGACGGCCCGCTGGTGTCCGCCCTCCTGCGCAAGACCGACCCGCAACGCATCACAGGGCTCCCCGTCGGAGAGGTGCACGTCGGAGTCGAGGTCGGCGCGTGGTACGACGAACCCCTGACGCTCGGGAAGGGCTCCATCACGCTCGC
This sequence comes from uncultured Planctomycetaceae bacterium, assembly GCA_964352415.1. Taxonomy (GTDB): domain Bacteria; phylum Planctomycetota; class UBA1135; order UBA1135; genus JABACD01. The sequence goes on from CAYGST010000626.1 coordinate 1,593, forward strand.
TCCGGGCCAGGTGGGCGAATTGCTGATCGAGGTCGAGCCGGCACCCGAGCCGGTGTACGCAACGGCGAGCGGCCTTCTGTTCGTGCCGGAGGCGTGGGGGGAGGTGAGCACACGCGTCTCGATGGAGTTCCTCGGGACGGCGCTCGCGGGCTTCGACGATCATCAGGGCGAGGCTGCCGTCTCGCAGCGCGACGCCGATGGCCCGGGAGTTCGAGCCTACGCGTGGAGCTTCGACAACATGCTCGTGGGCAGCTACGAGCTGAGCCTGCACGAGCCGGCGTTCTCGATCGCGATCGAGGTCCCTGCCGGCGGCCGGACGGACTACGAGTTCGCGCTCCCGCCGCCTGCGGAACTGCTCGTGCGCGTCGTCGACGACCGCACCGGGGAGGACATCCGAACGGACGCGCTGAACTGGAATCCGAAGCGGCCGAAGGGCGTCTCCGGCGGGACGCTCGAGAAGGCGGAGTACGACGAAGAACTCGTGCGCTATCGCATCCGCGGTCCGGAGATGGAGATCGAGCTGATGCTCTGGGACTGGGGCTACTCGCCGGTCAGCGCGACCGTGGATGTCGCGGCCGGCGTGCGCGAGCACACCCTGCGCCTCGAGCGCGCGAGCATCATCGAGATCACGCTCGTGGACGGCGAGACGCCCGTTTCGTTCCCCGACGAGTGGAGTGATGGACCCAAGCCCATCGATGGGACCGAAGGCCGAGTGACGCTCACGCAGACCGGAGACAAGCGCTGGCGCTTCCAGATGAGCGATCCGGGGCGCTACCGCTACGAGCTACCTGCGATACCGGGCTACGAGCCGGTCGAGCCGCTGATCATCGACTTGCTGGAAGGAGAGACGTCGAAACAGGTCGTCGAGCTGCGGCCGCTGTAGCTCTGCCAGCGGCGCCCACGTCGAGGCGCGGGCTCCGCTAGAACGTGTTCTGGATGTCGTGGTCGCAGGGATTCACGTTCTCCATGCAGGTCGACATCGTGTACGTCGTCGGCGTCATCACGACGCCGGGGTCGTCCTGAATGCGAGCGGTCAGAATGCTCGTTGCACCGGTGCTGCCCATGACCTCGAGGCGCGCGGTCTCGCCCGCGACGCGCGACGCCGTGACGGTCCACGGTAGGGTCGGATTCATCACGGACTGCGTGATGCCGGCCGTGTCGGTGTAGTCGACCTGGGTCACCGTGACGTTCGCGCCGGTGCCCTCGACCACGTACGCGATGGCGAAGGTCGCGGGCGGCGGAGCCATTCCCGGATCGGTCGAGGTGTCGCAGGCGACGGCGAGCGTGAGGGTGGACAGGGCGAGGGCGGAGAGGGCGTTTCGGAGG
>CAYGST010000627.1:0-2914 GCA_964352415.1 uncultured Planctomycetaceae bacterium
GGCATCACGCGTCGCACCTCGGCGTCGAGCACCTCGCCGCGGTGCGGATCCATGTACTGACAGACCTTGAGGTCGCCGACGGCGCGCTCGGCCATCTCGGCGATGTCCGCGCGCATCGAGGCGTGCTGGGCGACCTCGTTCAGGTCCTCCAGGAACGCCTCGGTCTTGATCTCCTCCCGGGCGCCCGCCTCCTCGCTCGACACCTTGTGCAGCCAGCGGTGCACCATCAGGTCGGGGTAACGACGGATCGGCGAGGTGAAGTGCAGGTAGGCCTCGCGCGCAAGGCCGAAGTGCGTCGCGACGTCCTCGTGGTCCTTGACCTCGTAGACGGCGCGCTCGATCAGGCCCATGATGCGCTGGATGAGCGCGTCCGCGTTCGGCTTGCGCCGCGCGGCGCGGATCAGGCGCGCGATGTCGCGCCCGGTCAGGCGATCCTTGTCCGGCACGCGCAGCCCGTGGTCGAGCAAGAGCCGCGCGACCGCCTCGATCTCCTCGGGGTCCTTCTCGGGGTGCACGCGGTAGATCGTCGGCAGGCCGCGTTCACGGAAGTAGTCCCCGACAGCCTGGTTCGCGGCCAGGGCCGTCTCTTCGATGAGGGTCTGCGAGAAGTAGCGCGGCGCATCGACGATGTCGCTCACCTCACCCTCGCCGTCGAAGACGAACTTGCGCTCGACGCTCTGCATGCGCAGCGAGCCCTTCTCGTCCCGGCGCTGCTGCTGCTTGCGCGTCCACTTGGCGAACAGTTCGAGCGGCTCGCGCAGGTGCTCGATCGCCTTCGCGTCCGGCGTGTCCTCCCCGTCGAGCAGCTCCTGGACCGCCTTGTAGGTGTTCCGCTTGCAGCTCTTGATGACCGACTTGTGGACCTTGTACGAGAGTCGGTCGCCCTTCTCGTCGAACTGCATGATGACCGAGAACGCGAAGCGATCGCGCCCCTCCACCAGGGAGCAGAGGTGGTTCGAGAGCTCCTCGGGGAGCATGGGGACGACCTGGTCGGGCAGGTAGACGCTCGTGCCGCGCGCCAGCGCCTCCTCGTCGAGCTTCGTCCCCGGCACGACGTAGTGCGACACGTCGGCGATGTGCACGCCGAACTCCACCACGCCGCCGTCCAGCTGGCGGATGTGGATCGCGTCGTCGTAGTCCTTCGCGTCCGCGCCGTCGATCGTGAAGATCGTCTCCTCGCGCAGGTCCACGCGGTTCCCGTACTCCGCGGGATCGGGGTCCTCGGGCAAGGAGCCCACCTCGCCGAGCACGTCCTTCGGGAACACGGTGCGGATGCGGAACGAGTGCACGAGCTCGAGCTCCTCCGAGTCGACGTCCGCGTAGCGCTCGGGCCCGCTCGTCATCGGCCCGAAGGCCGCGGGCCGCTTGTCGATGACCTCGCGGGGCGTCTCGCCGCGGTTCTCGAAGGCGTCGACCTTCGCCGCCGCGTCCGCCTCATCGCCGGTCTCGAGCACCCAGCCCTTGCCCTCGGGCTCGGGCTCGTCGGGTACGTCCTCGCCCTTCGCCTTGAAGAGGTCCTTGAAGCTGCCGAAGCTGCCGCCGCCTTCGTCCTTGCCGCTCATGCTTGGAGTCTAGCCCACGGCCGGACCAACCCGGGTTTCCGTCCAAACCCTAGCCGTGCGGAATCCCCTCGAATCGGAGATCGGTCGGACCCGCACCGCGACTGTCCGGGAAACCGGCAGCGCCCCCCTGCGAGAGGATCCAGCGCTGTCTGCTCCGAGTTCACGAGCTCGCTCCGCGGAGCCTGGGAGGCCTGCGCCGATCCCCGCGAGCCAGGCGAAACCGGCTCTCTCCCCGATCGTCCCATCCACGTGCAGCCCCGCCATGGCGATCCCGACTGAACCACCTTCACCGGAGCCGACCGCTCCTCGCCTTCCGGTGCTCGACTCCGTGCTGGCGCACCATCAGCTCAGATGGAGCGCCGAGGAGGAGAACGGCCGGAGACTCGGAACGAGGAGCGGTCAGCTCCTGACCTTGGCCACTGCCATGCTCGTGCTGGGGCTGTTCAAGATCGGTGCGGCGATCGCCTCCGACGAGTCGCCGCCGCCCGCCTATGTCTCAATCCTCGGAGGACTCGCGACCCTGTTTCTCGTTCTTGCGATCAAGGAGGTGATGCGCTTTCGCTGGGCCATCCCGAGCGCGCTCCAGGGCCTTCGGAATCGATGGACACGAAGACGGCTCGAGCGAAGTCGTCGCGGGAGTCCAGAGCTCGAAATCGAACCGCAGCCCCATCCAGACGCGCCTGCGACGTCGCCGCTGGCCAGCTCGCTGCTCGCCTGGCCCGAGTCGATCTCGCCCGTGAGCGAGGGCTGGCGCGACGTGGACCTCTACGAAGCCACGCTCGTGCGCACGTTGACCCTGGAGGACGCCGCGGGGCGCCTGCATCAGCTGAATCTGCAGTACGCGACCTCATTGGGTAGAGCTCAAGAGCGACTCCTCATCGCCGCCGTGTGCCTTGGACTCACTGTCCTGGGGTACCTGGGCGCCGCTCTGGGGGCTTCGACGCCGCCCGACGGAGATTGCAAGACAACCCCAGTGGCTCACTCAGACAACTGTCCGATAGAATCGAACGCAGGCGTGGGCGAAGAGACCCACTTGCCCCTGGAGGCAGGCGAATGAACGAGCACCAAGTGAACATCGGAACGCAACCGTCGGAGACCCCCCTTCCTTCGGCGGCCAAGCAGCCCGACATCGATGCCGTCGAGGCGGTCGTGAGCCGCCTGAGCGAGAGCATTCGGAGTCGACGAGAGGAGACGGATCGCCTCGTGAAGGACTCCGAGGAACGGCGCGGCCAGCTCGGATTCCGGACGAGTACGGGGTGAGTACGGAGCCGCAGCAGTTCATCACCTCTTCGGGGGCGTGCACGCGTTGCGCCGTCACGCCCCCGAAGAGGTGCTGGCGTGGGGCCGCGGCG
>CAYGST010000628.1:0-2913 GCA_964352415.1 uncultured Planctomycetaceae bacterium
GGCGTCACGCCGCGCGAGTTCGCGCAGGCCTGCGAGGCGCGGCACGCGGCGCGCTCGGCTCGCGGCGCCGACGCGGAGCTCGCAGTCGGTGGCGACCTGACCTACCTCGAGGTGCCGTTCAGCCACGCCGAAGCGCGCCGCGCGCTCGGCTCGGACGCGGCCCAGGCCGCGCGCCCCGAGAACCTCACGGGCACCTTCGACGCCGATGCCTCCGCGGCCGCCGCGCAGCGACTCGAGCCCCTGCGGCCCGCGCCGCGGGTCCTCGTGTACGTCGGCGCCGAGGCCGAGTTCGTCGAGCTGCGGCCCGACGGAGTGCGCGCGCTCGAGGCGCTCGAGGACGCCGGCCACCTCGGCGAGCTGCGCGACTCGATCGACGACGCGACCCCGAACGGACGGCTCGCGCGCGAGCGCCTCGACGCCTTCGCCACCGAACTGCACCGCCTGGGCGTCCTGCGTCCCACTTGACCCGGAGCCGCCCTCCCGACGCCGGGGGCGCCGCTCGACTTGACGGATCCCGAAGCCGGGGAGAGGCTGGATCCTGATCGCTGTGTGACTAGGCTCTCCCCCCAGACGCCGAACCAACCGATCCCCGGTGGAGGAGACCATGAAGAACGAAACGCCGAAGCCCACGCCCGACGCCAAGACACGTAGCGACGAGGCCACCGCGACGAAGTCCGACCCGAAGAAGGGCCTCGATTTCTCCAAGCTCGACCTCACGGTGGAGCGCGTCGACGAGCGCATGTCTCCGAGCGAGACGAACATCTTCGACAAGTAGGTACGGCGGTCGAGCGGTCGAACGCTCACGTGAGCTGCGGGGTCGCCTTCCCCGCACGGCACGGCACGGCGCCGCGGCGCGGCGGCCGCGAGCACGGGCTGCGCTTCGTCGACGGCGCCCCTCCGTTCGAATCCGTTTGCGCGCGACGGCCCGAGTCCGCGAGACTGTTCGCCTGTAGACCGGCGCAACCACGGACCTAGGAGTCGTGTCTTCCGTCTGCGGCCCTCCCCTTCGCTCCACTCCTGTCGTTCCACCATGGTCTCTCGCTCCCTGGCGATCGCTTCGTTCGTCTCCTCGCTCCTGCTCGGTTGCTCCAGCGCACCGCGTCACGCCTTCGAGGGTGACGACGCCGCCATCCCCCACGCCCCGGGCCTCTCCACGCCGGCCGCGCGCGCCGCGCCTCCCGTCGCGCCAGAAGCCGCGCCCGTGGACGCAGCGACCGACGCCGCCGCCGTGCAGGACGGTCAGGACGCGCCGCCGATCGCCCCGCCGGTCACGGCCCTCGACCAGGCGGACCGCGAGACGGACGCTGCGCAGGAGGCCCAGGCCGTCCCGCCGCCCGTGCCCGCGGCCTCGGAGGGTCCGTGGCGCGTCGAGGAAGCCGTCGGCGCGCCCGACTGGTTGGACATCGCCGTCGAGTTCCGCGCGCGCTTCGAGGGCCTCAGCGAGGACATCCGCGCCGGGCGCACCGGCAACGTGCAGCTCTTCGTGCTGCGCACGCTGGTCGCCGTGACCGCGCGCTTCGAGCCCTTCCGCGCCACCGCCGAGCTCATCGACTCGCGCCCGACCTTCGAGTCGAACGACGAGGACCTGAACGCGAGCATCGTCAACCAGGCCGAGTTCCTCCAGCTGCACTTCGGCTACAACACCCGCGACCTGTGGGCTTCGGGCGACGAGCTCGACCTCAAGCTCGGTCGTCAGACGATCAACCTCGGCAGCCGCCGCTTCATCTCGCGCAACGGCTTCCGCAACACGATCAACGCCTTCACTGGCCTGCGCGGTCAGTGGCTCTCCGAGGACGACGCGGCCATCAACGCGTTCGTGGTGGTCCCCGTCCGGCGCCTGCCCGACGAGCTGGCCGAGATCGACAACGACCAGATCGCGTTCGACGAGGAGCAGTGGGGCACGCGGCTGTGGAACCTCCATGGCCAGAAACAGCTGTTCGACGACCAGTTCACGGGCGAAGCCTGGGGCTTCTGGCTCGACGAGAACGACCGCAGCGACGACCGCCAGACGCGCAACCGTAACCTCGTGACGCTGGGAGCGCGCCTGTACCACTTCAGCGACCCGGGCGACTACCACTTCGAGTGGGAGTCCGCCTACCAGTTCGGCGAGACGCGAAGCACGTCGAATCCCACCGACACGACCGACCTCGACCACCAGGCCCAGTTCCATCACCTGACTCTGGGCTACCGCTTCGACTCGACCTGGACCCCGCGACTCGAAGGGCTGTTCGACTACGCCAGCGGCGACAAGGACCCGAACGACGGCAACAACGAGCGCTTCGACACGCTCTACGGTTCTCGCGGCTTCGAGTGGGGGCGCACGGGCATCTTCGGCCCTTTCCAGCGCTCGAACGTCATCTCGCCCGGCGCGCGCCTGTGGATGTTCCCGACGAAGAAGTGGCGCTTCGAGTTCATGTACCGCCCCGTCTGGCTGGCCTCGAAGACTGACGCCTGGATCCCGACCGGCGTGCGAGACCCGTCCGGCAACTCGGGCCGCTTCGTCGGCGAGCTGTCGCAATTCGCCTTCCTCTACAACATCGCGCCCAAGAACGTGCAGTTCGACTTCGGGCTGGCGTACCTGGCCGGAGGCGAGTTCTCCCGGAAGGCTCCGAACTCGGCCGGCCCGAGCAGCACGAGCTACGTCTGGTTCGGCATGAAGTTCAACTTCTGAGTGGACAGCGGTTCGGCACCGTTGGTGCCGACAGCCTCCGCGTGATACGGGCCGGGCCCGGTGGAGCGGCGCAGCGCGCTCCATCGGGCCCGCTTCCGTTCCGCCCTGAGCCCCGCCCTGGGGCCTCGACGCTCAGCGCTCGCGCCGCTCGCGCCGGCCTCCGCGCTCGCGGCGTTCGTCATCCGGGTCCGTGCTCGGGATCTGCCCCTGCCACTCGTAGCCGTTTCGCTTGCCCTCGCGGA
>CAYGST010000629.1:0-2907 GCA_964352415.1 uncultured Planctomycetaceae bacterium
GTCCATGGCGTTCGCGGCGGCGGTGTTGCTCCTGGCCTTCGGCCTCTACGTCGGCTTCGGAACGGGCGGAGACCTCGAGGTCGAACGGGGTGAGCCGGAAGCGCTCGGTGGGCGGGAGCGCGAGGTCGCCTCGCCGCAGGGCGTTGCGCAGACGACGGCGGAGCCGCGCGCGCCTGCGCTCGAGAGCTCGGAGCGCGAAGCGGTCGTGACCGACGCCGGCGAGCTGCTCGTGACCGTGGTCGAGGGGGAGGCGAAGCGTCCCGTCGCCGGGGCGCAGGTCTGGGTCGTGGACTACAACCTCTACCTCAACTCGGTCGCGGTTGCGGACGGACGAGGAGCGAGCGTCGATCCAGAGGTGCTCGCTGTGGAGCACGGCAAGAAGTTCGTCGCGAACGTGGCGGGCGAGGCGCGCCTACCCGTTCCAGCCAAGACCACCTTCTTCGTGGTGCGATCGGGCGAGCTGTACGGGCAGTCCGCGATCGCGGGTAGCGTGATCGAGCCACTCGAGATCGTCGTTCGCCCCGACCGGTCGCTCACGCTGCGCGCCGTCGACGTGCAGGGGAAGCCGCTCGTCGGCGTTCCGCTCGCCATCGTGACCACGCGGGAGCAAGACTCCGAGCGGGTCGAGTGGTGGGCCCGCACGTCCGGTGCGCACGGATCGACGACGATCCACCACGTTCAGGAGCGCCTGAAGCGAGAGCTCGATCCGACGATCCGCTGGAGCGTGGAGCTCGCGGTGCCGACCACGGAAGGACCATCCGCAGCGCTGAATCCCGCCCGGTTGCCCGAGGAACCGATCACGCTGACGGTGGCCGCCGGCGGTCGTGTCGTCGTACAGCTCCTGGACCAGGACGGGAATCCGCCGCCGGAGACGTACGTCCACCTGACCTGGGAGCCCGTCGAGCGTCGAGCCAAACGACCGCTGCGGCACAGTCGCTGGACCGAAGGTGGACGCGCGGTGTTCGACTTCATCGAGCCGCGGCTGCCACTGCGCGCCGATACGAGCATGAGAGGGTATCCCTTCATCGAAGAGCTCCTACAGGCTCCCGCGACTGGGGAGGAGCGCATCCTGGAGCTTCGCATCGGGCCCCGGCTGCCCAGCGTCACTGGCGTGGTCACCGATAGCGACGGCGCGCTGGTTCAGAATCGTCCTATCGAGGCCTGGTTGGAGTTTCCTGGGGGAGACGAGAGCGACGTCTCGAGTGGGCGTGCCGATGCGCAGGGGCGGTTCGAGGTCTTCGCCAGAACCGAGAGGCCGCTGACCGAGCTGACGGCCGTCCACCTGCGCACCGAAGGGGGCGACGGTGGGCCTGCGCTGTCGACCGTCGTTCGACCGACGGTCTCGCCGGAACGCCAAGTGCTCGACCTGGGGATGGTCGCTCTGCATCCGGTGGCTTCGGTGTTGAGCGGGCGAGTCGTCGACGACCGCGGCGAACCGATCTACTGGGCTGGAGTCTCGGTGATGCGCATGGCGGAAGAGGGTGCCGTTGGGGTTCCGCCGTACACATGGGTGAGTCCTTGGCAGACGCAGACCTCTCAGGACGGGAGCTTTCACCTGATCGGAGACCAGGGGCACGGGGAGTACCGGCTCTTGGTTGGAAAGCAAGGCCACATCGACTCGGGCCCGCTCCCGTTCCAACCGGGCCAGGCAAACCTCGACGTCGTGCTGACGCGCGTCGGCGCGCTGCGCGGCCGGCTCGTGCTGCCGGAGGGCGTTCCGGGGAACTGGCTGCGCGTGCGCGCGATGGATGCGTCGGGGGCGCAGATCGGCGAGACGACGCCGCACGCGGACGGGGACTTCACGATCGCCGAGCTCCCGCCGGGGGTCTACTCGGTCGCCGTGGTCGTGCCCGCCTGGCGCGCGCCGCTCGTTCGAGTGGAGGGCATGCAGGTCGAGAGCGCCGCGGCGAACGAGCCGGTCGGGCTCGCCGAGATCGACCTGACCGAAGCGATGCACCGCATCGACCTGCGCCTCGTCGGCCCCGACGACGAGCCGGCTCCGACCGGCGTCGTGACGATCGAGGGCGAGCGGGCAGCGCAGGCGCGCTTCGGCTTTCGCGAGGGGGCGACGTCGCTGCTCACTCGCTCCGCGGCGGTCACGCTCGACGTCGTGGCACGCGGCTATCGACAGCAGCGCTTCGAGGACGTTCGCAGCGGAGCGACGCTGCGCATGGAGCGCGGCGTGCCGGTGACGGTTCGATTGCCCGGCGACTTCGAGCTGCCGGCCGCGCCCTGGGAGCTCGCCCTCAGCCTGCGCGCGGTGGAGGCGGGCGAGGAGGAGGAGGCTCTCGTGATCCACGGCACGGAGGGGGAGCCGCACCCCGGGTGGTTCGGGGAACCTCCCAGCGCTGCGCGGGCCCAGTTCGATTCGGGCCGCGAGCGGACGCTGTACGTCGCGCACCCTGGAACCTGGCGCGTCCAGTGGTGGCTGATCTCGGACAACAGCACGCGCGGCCTCTCGGGGGACCCCGCCTACCCCTATGACCTCGAGGTCGGTGAGCTGCCGCTCGAGGTCGAGCTGGCGCCGACGCTGCCGTAGTCGGCCGAGACGGGGTTCGCGCGCGCATGCGCGGCGGCTGCGGGTCGCAACGGCCTTCGGTGACGCGGACTACTCCAGCGTCAAGGTCAGAACCTCGTCCGGCCGCTCCTCGAGCGTCGTCACGATGAGCTGCGCCTCGACGTCGCCGTAGCCCGACGCGGTGGCCACCACGCGATAGGTGCCGATCTCCAGCCCATTGATCTGCACCTCGAGCTGCGGGAGCTGGCGCCGATGGAGGAGGCGACTCCGGCGCACGATCTCCGCGCCGCTGTCCGTGAACGCGAAGAGCTCGAGGTTCTGCGGGAGCGCGGAGCCGTCCACCGAACGCACCTGCACGCGGCGCCTCGTGCCGGGGCGTGACGCGTAGC
>CAYGST010000630.1:0-2906 GCA_964352415.1 uncultured Planctomycetaceae bacterium
CTTCCGCTACTCGGACGACGGCGAGCCGTCGGGGTCCGCGGGCAAGCCGATTCTCGCCATGATCGACGGGCGCGAGCTGGTCGATGTCGCCGTCGTCGTCGTGCGCTGGTTCGGCGGCACCAAGCTCGGCGTCGGCGGACTCGTGCGGGCCTACGGCGGCGCCGCGGCCGAGACCCTCGACGCCGCGCCCATCGAGACCGTGACGCTCAAGCGGCGCTTCCGCTTCGTGCACGACTACGAGCTCTCCGGGCCGGTCCAGGGGCTACTGGCCGAATTCGCCTTCGCGCCGCTGGAGGCCGAGTACGGCGCCGACGTGCGCTTCGTGCTCGAGATCCCGCTGCGCACCTGCGACGCGGTGCTGGCGGCCTTCACCGAGCGCACGGCCGGGCGCGGCCGGGTCGAGGAGCTGTAGCGCGGAGGGCCGCGGGCCCTGTGGTAGCTTGCGTCGATGCGCCGCCTCCTCCTCGCGTCCTTCGCCGGCCTGCTGGCCGCTCCCTACGCGCTTGCACAGGAGGAGCCCGCCGTGACCGTGACCTTCGAGCTCGTCGAGGACGGCTTCACGGGCGGCATCCAGGGCACGCCCCACCGCTCCTTCGACGTGATCGCGACGGACGCGGACCTCGACGGCGACCCGGACGTGCTCGTGAACTGGCACCACCAGCTGCCGCTCGAGCTCTACCGGAACGACGAGGGCACCTTCCACCTCTGGAACGTGCCCGGCGACGACCCCACCGGGCTCGACGACGCCTTCGGCATCGGGAGCCTGTTCGGCGAGGAGGAGGCGACGCGCGCGGCCGTCGAGGCGAGCGAGGCGCCCGGTGTCTACGTCTGGCACGACCCCGTCCGGCAGCCGACGCGCTGGCACGTCGTGTGGAAGCCGGGCGACCTTGGCGGGCGGCTCGAGCTCGAGCTGAACCGGGAGTTCTCTGCGCTGGAGGGTCTCGACGAAACGGACCTCCTCGAGCGCGCGACCGGTCCGACCGGCGAGCGCATCGCCCTTCAGCTCGACGCCGCGAAGGCGCTCGCGTTCACCGTCGAGACGAAGCTCGTCGCGACACGGCTGGAGGTCGACCTGGCCTCGGTCACGGGCTCGACTGCGGACGAGCCCATGCTCTTCGTCGGACGCGACCTCTCACCGCGCCCTCCGTACGAGCCGCCTCCCGAGGGCCTCCTGCAGCCAGCGTCGTCCTGGCCCACCGCCCCGATCGATGAGGACGCCTCCCGCCTCTCGGTCTGGAAGCCCGACCCCCACGGGATGGCGTGGGTCGATCGATCCGATCTCCCGTACCCGGAGCTGTATCTCACGCGCGGCGGGCTGCGAGGCGAGCTGCAGCCTCCACTCGCGCCGAAGACCGATCGCTGGTACTTCGCGAACAAGCGGTACGAGCCGACGGAGCCGCTCTACTCCCTGTGGTACCGGGCGGTCCCGGCGGACCACGCTCGCGGGCGCTCCGTCGAGTGGGTCAACCTCAGGGTCAGGAACGGTCCGCTCGACCTCTCCGTCTCCGCGCGGGGCACGAAGAACCGCCTGCTCGTGATGACCGCTAGGGCCAAGTTAGTCGACGCGGCCGCCCGCTTCGGCCTCGACCTCGAAGCCGCCGAGGTCCAGAGCTGGTGCGACGTGGACGGCGACGGGCGCGACGACCTGCTGCACCTTGCGAAGCGGCGCGTCGACGTGCTGTTGAACCGCGAGGAGGACGAGCCGCTCACCCCCGTCGACGGCGCGACCCTCGGCCTCACGCTGCCCAAGCCCGGACGGCAGGTCGGCCTGTTCGACAGCGCCGCGCTGCGTCCCGTCGATCTCGACCTCGACGGCGAGCTCGACCTGCTCGTCACGGGCTACGGCCGCTTCCACAGCACGGTCGCCTTCCTGCGCGAGGGCGAGGGCTTCGTCGACGCCACCGAACGGCTCGGCCTGGAGCGCGCGCGCTCCTACGAGTCGCTCGTGATCCTCGACGCGGACGGCGACGGCGACGCGGACCTCGTCACGCTCGGTCCCGTGCAGCAGCTCTGGCGCAACGAAGGCGGCGAGCGCTTCGTGCCCGAGGTCATCGACGTCCCCGGCCTCGAGCCGCCGGTCGAGAGCGCGACCACCTGCGACGCCGACGGCGACGGGCGCACCGACCTCGTGCTGGTTTCGTCGCGCGTCTCGCTGCTGCGCAACGTCGCCGCCGCGCCCGCGCGCCTCGACGTCGTCCTGCCGGCCGCGGACATCGGCGCGCTCGTGCGCGTGCGCTACGCGAGCGGCCGCGCGCGCGTCCAGCGCCAAGGCTCGGCCTTCAACACCGCATTCTCCCAGGCGCTGCAGCCGCTGCGCTTCGGAGAGGCACCGGGTGACCCGATCCTTGCCGTCGAGGTGCGCTGGGTCGGCGCGACCGAGTGGCGCAGCTTCCCGCTACCCGAGGACGGCGCGCGCGTGCTCAGCCCCCGCCCCCGCTGACCTCGCGCTGAGCGTCCGGCAGCACGCGCCGCTTGTACGCTGCGAGCCCTCGGCTCGCGAGGAGCAGCGCCGCACCGATCCCGAGGGCCGGCAGGCCCCGCACGAAGATGTCGGCGAACTTCCCCCAGTACTCGCCGCCCGAGATGTCGCGCTTCGCGAGGAAGTCCAGGAGCACGAGCAGCAGCGGGCCCGCGAAGACGAACAGCCCGATGACGAGGCCCCAGACGAGGCGCGGTGAGATGTAGCTGGGCCGGCGCGTGATCAGGCCCGCCGTCCAGTACAGCGCTCCGCCGACGATCAGGACCGGGCCGACCAGGAACGTCGCCACGCGCGGGTCTCCCGTCTCCGAGCCGACCTGCATGGCGAGCCAGACGAAGGCGAGGACGAGCAGCGTGACGAGCAGTCCCTTGAGCGCTTCCTCGAAGCGGCGCAGCCGCGGCTCGCGCGACCAGAAGGTGCGCGCGTG
>CAYGST010000631.1:0-2901 GCA_964352415.1 uncultured Planctomycetaceae bacterium
TTTGGCGGTATGGTCTCCCGTTTTTTTCTGTATCTTTCCTTCGTATTTTTTGTTTCGACAATCGCCCGATCGCAAGTTCCCCCCAATGTGCAACCTCTCTGGGACGAGCTGAGCGAAAAATGGAGCGCGAACGATCTCGCTGGAGCCGAAGATGTTTCGAATCAGCTGGTCGAAGCGATGGAGCCTTTTGCGTCAGATTTTTCCCTCGGAGTGCAAATGAACTCGGCGCTGCACAACCGCGCCTCGCTTCGCTACAATCGGGGGGATTATCTTGGCGCCGAGGAGGATCTAAAGCGAAGTGTTGAGCAGGCAAAGTCAATCCAGCCTCCTGCGGGACTCCCGCCAACGGCCGCGCCGCAGCTCATGGCCATGGTGGATGACCGGGTTCGAATCAGCCTGAGGGGGCTGACAAACTTCTATTTGGCGGCAGGTGACCTGGAGCGCGCGACAGCATCCTTTCAGGAAGCGCTGGCGATTCTCCCCCTCTGGAAAAAACAGGCCGCTGATAATCCTTCGATGGGATATCAAATTCTGGCTGCTGAGGTTTCTTCGATGGAAGGAACTTTCTATCGGTCGAGTGGGGATTATCCGAAGGCTATGGAGGCATTCCTCGGGCGCGTCGAGGAGATCGATGGAGCCTGGGAAATGGTTCTAAAAATGCACGGAGGGCAGGAAAGCGATTTCACGGATCAGCTCAAAATGAATTACCTGAGAGCGCGGGCGAACCTTCTCATGGAGATGGCTGAGGTCGCCACTCTGGAAGGGCAGCATGAAGAGGCGGTAGGGTTTTGTCAGGAAGCGCGGGACGCAGCAGCGGAAATGATGCCTCTCTATGAGAAGTGGGCGAAAACAACGATTGAGACCAATCCTGCAGTGAGCAAAGAGATGATCGAAAAGACTCTGGAGGGAGTCGCGATCAATATGAATTATCTTATCTTCGAGAGGTCCGCCCTGGTCTTTCGTGCGGCAGGGGAGGAGCAGGCGGCTCTTGATTTGATGCTTGAGGGTCTAAAGCGACGTGGGGAGGATTTTAAAGTCCAGAGGATGCTGACGCTGGAATACAATGTGATCCGGCCGGAAGAGAGCCTGAAGTTGATTGGCGATCTGCAGGCAATCCTTGGGAAATTTGAAGAAGCATCTGCAACCTACGGGAAAGCGATTCAACTCATCGGTGAGCAATACCCCGAAGGCCATCCTGCAGCACTCGATATCAGGGAGAGCGAAGCCCTTTCTACTCTCGCTTCGGGAGATGCGGAAGGCGCTTCCGCGCAGGCTGGTGAAGTTTTCGACGCAAGGATGAAGAATCTGGAGGATGTGCTCTCCTTTGCTGATGAGGCCCAGCGGCTCGCTTACCGTGCGTCGATCGATACGTGGAGCTTATTTGCCACCTTGAAGAAACCGGAGGAACTCTACGAGGCCGTGTTGAGAAGCAAAGGCATTGTTCTGGAATCCATCCTTGAAGACCGGGGATTGGCGCGTAACGCGAGTGATCCTGAACTCGCAGCGGATTTGGTGAAGCTTGAGTCTTTGCGACGCGAGTTGATGGAGGCGCTTTTAGGGGCACGTCAGGATATCGACATGGCCGTTCTTCGAAAGCAAATTGCAGATTTGGAGGGCAGTCTCTCGACAGGAGAGGAAGCGTTCGGGAAGGCAAGGGCCTCGCTTGCGACGACGGTCGAGGAAGTTGCCAATGCGATCCCCAAAGATGCGGTGCTGATAGAATACATCCGATACCGGGACTATTCAGCTCCGGGGCGTTTTGTGCCGCGGTATGGCGCAATCGCAATTTCGAGTGGAGGAACACCTCGATTTTTCCCGCTGGGCGAAGCGGCCCGCATTGAGAAAGGAATGGAGATCTATGCGGACGCCGTTCGATCCGCTGCTTCCGATGAGGACATGGCCAAGTTCCTTCGGGATATGGGCGATTTGATTTGGACCCCTCTTGCGGAGGCTCTCCCCAAGGCTGGAAAGCGGATCATTCTTTCCCCTGACGGAACCCTGAACTTTTTCTCCTTTGCTACGCTCCTGGAAGAGGATGGGCGTTTTGCCGGTGAAGTCTGGCCCATGACCTATGTGACTTCGGGAAGAGATCTCCTGCGGAGATCTGACGCGAAGCGCAATGAGACAATGGAGATCATAGCGAATCCTGATTTCCAGACACCGGCGACCGACGAAGTGGCGGGGCAGCGATCAGTGGGCGGAGACGCGGCGCTTTCGATGCGTGGTGTCCTTGGTCGAATTGGCTTGTCTCCTTTGCCGGGAACAAAAGCCGAGGAGGAGGCTGTCCGTGAATTGATTGAGAAGGAATGGAAATGGAAAATTCAGAGCCATCTCGAACTGGAGGCCACAGAAGTGGCCGTCAATGCGGTCGATTCCCCCGGTGTTCTGCATCTTGCGACCCACGGGTTCTACTTGCCGATGACAGGTAAATCTGACCCGCTCGAGCGGGCGCAGCGGTATTGGGATCCCAAAGTGGCGAGCCAGGCGGCTGCGGCATTGGAATCCTTCAGCGACGTCGTCCTCGATAATCCAATGCACCGGAGCGGCATTGCTCTCGCCGGGGCCGAGGCGACCTTGAAGGAATGGGGCGCGGGGCGGATTCTCGACACTTCGAAGGATGGTATCCTTACGGCCGAAGAAATGGCCCAACTCGATCTTGAGGGCACTTGGATGGTAGTCTTATCCGCCTGTGAAACCGGACTCGGTGAGGCAAGGTCAGGTGAGGGTGTGCTGGGAATGCGCAGGGGGATGATGCAGGCCGGCGCACAGCATTTGCTTCTGACGCTCTGGCCTGTAGCTGACCGCGAGACAGCTCTCTTCATGATCGATCTCTATCGTAACCTTAAAGGGGGAGCGGCCTCGCCGGTGGAAATTACCCCGGCAATTCAGGCAGCCTATCTC
>CAYGST010000632.1:0-2894 GCA_964352415.1 uncultured Planctomycetaceae bacterium
TCGAGGACCTCGTCACGCGCTGGTGTCCGAAGGTCACGGAGCGCTCGGCGCCTCGCCGGGACGTCGTGAACGCGCTCGAGCCGCGGGTCGAGCGCAGCCTGCGCGTCTCCCGGCGCCGAGAGCGCCTCGAGCTGACCGTGGATCGCTTCTCGCGGCTGGCCGGGCTCGGCGCGCCGGTCGTGCTCGACCCGAGCCTCGCGGGCCAGACGGCGGACCTCCAGCCGGACGAGGGCGACCCCTTTCGACTGCTCGCAGACTTCGCGCTGCAGAGCGGACTGACCTTCACCGGTGTCGGCGACTGGAGCGGCGAGTTCCCCGGTCGCGGCGCCTTCGTGCTGGTCTCCGAGCAGAGCGGCGCGCTCTCGCGCAGTGGCGCCGCACGGCTCATGGGCTGGTGCCTCGCGGTTCAGCGCGGAACGGTGAGCGCGGCGCCATCGGCCCGGGCGCTCGCGGCGACGGGCTGGCCGGCCGCCCTGCTGTGGCTGGACGCGCGTTGGCGCGAGCGTCGCGACGAGAACGCGCTCGAGGGTGTACTCGTGGCGGCGGCGTTCGGTCGAGTCTCGCGCACCCTGCGCCTCGTACCCCAGCGGTCCGCGCTGGTCTTGCGCGCCGATGCGGCGCTCGCCGATTCGGATGCGGATCGCGAGCTGGATCGCATCGACGCCGGTGGCGCGCCGCTGTCGGGGGGGTCCGCGCAGCGCTTCGCGGAGCGCGCCGGGCGAGCGCTGATCGGCGCGGGACCGCTGACGCTCGGGGGCGTCGATGACAGCGCGCTGCTGCTCGAGAACTGGGACGCACGCAGCGAGTCGCAGCGCTGGTGGCGCCTCTGGGTGCTCGAAGGGCAGCGCGGCGGAGGCGTCCGCGTGCGCGAGCACCTCGTCGAGCTGCTCGGCCGAGACGGGGGCGTGACTCCGGGGCTGCGCTTCCAGGCGTTGCGCGCGCTGGCGGCCGCGCCCGAACGTCCGCTCACGACGATCCGCATCGCGCGCCTCGCCGAGCTCGTGAGCTGGGCCGTGCTCGAGCAGGGCACGGACGAGCTCGTCGTGCTACTTCATTCCCTCGGCGTGCCGACCGATGCCGCGGCGCTGGGTTCGAGCCCGCCGGCGAAGCGCACCGCGTTGCATTGGCTCCTGCGTGCGCGTGACAGCGAGCCCGCGGCCAGCCTGCTCGCCGAGCTCGCGAGGGGAGCCACGAGCGCGGGACTCAGCGCGCTGCGCGAGAGCCTCCACGAGTGGCGCCTCGACTGCGGTCCGCAGCTCCTGCGCGAGGTCACGTCGGCCGCGCTGCGGCAGTCGGATGGCCCGACACGCGGCGGGCTCTCGCGCGCGGCGCTGCTCGCGGGCTGCCTGGAGGTCGACGAACAGCGCGCGTACTGGGCGCGCATCGAGGGCCTGACCGACCCCGAGGCGACCGACTGGGAGGCGATCGGCGGCCTGGTGGCAGGGCCAGTCGGGGGCGAGGCCCGGGATCGCCTGCTCGCCATCCTGAACTTCCCGCCGCGTTCGGCGGGACAGATCTCGGCGCTCGTGCGCGGGGTCGACCTGGCGCTGACCACGCTCGTCGAGGCGGGCGCGGAGGACGAGGCTCAGCGCTTCGTTCGCGCCGTCCACGGGCGGGTCGCGAAGCCGCGCTCGGTCCTGCACGCGCGTCTGTCGGCGTCTCGCTGGCCGCGGGAGTCCCTCGGGCCGGTGATCGATCTGCGGCGACTCGAGCGGGAGTTGCCCGCGTCCCTGCGCTGATCACGGCTCTGCCCCTCGGCGGAGAGGAACCCGGGCGCGGCAACGAGGTTCACGGCGAAAGCCCTTGGGGCTTGGTCCAGCCTGGGCCGAAGAGCACGATGGGCGCAGCCCAGCCCCGACCGCGAGCCGATGATGAGCGAACCCCAACTGCAGCCGGACCCCGCCGACGAGGGTCTCGCGCCCGCCGCCCCCGACGCCGACCTCGGCGAGATCACGGCGGAGGAGATCCGCATGGTCTCGGATCCGCGGGGGAAGGTCGCGGAGCAGTTCCGCAGCCTGCGCAACTCGATCATCGCGATGAATCCCGATGGGGCGTCGCGGACGCTCGTGCTGACGAGCGCGGTCGCGGGCGAGGGGAAGACGGTTGCCGCGGTCAATCTGGCGATCGCGATGGCGGAGTTGCCGGGGAATCAGATCCTGCTGCTCGATGCGAACTTGCACGAGCCGGCGGCGGAGCG
The DNA here is from genome assembly GCA_964352415.1 of uncultured Planctomycetaceae bacterium. Classification (GTDB taxonomy): domain Bacteria; phylum Planctomycetota; class UBA1135; order UBA1135; genus JABACD01. The sequence goes on from CAYGST010000632.1 coordinate 2,198, forward strand.
CTATCTGGGGCTGGAGCGGGCGCAGGGGCTGGCCGATGTCCTGCGCGGGCGCTGTCCGCTCGACGCGGCGGTGCGGCACACCAGCGTCGAGAACCTGGCGGTGATGGGGGCTGGCACGTTGCCGGACAACCCGTCGAAGCTGCTCGGGTCGGAGCGTACGCGAGTCGTGTTGAACCAGCTCAAGCGGCGCTACTCCTACGTCCTGATCGACACGCCGGAGGCGCTCTCGATCAGTGATGCGTCGCTGCTCGGGGCGATGGCGGATGGCATCCTGCTCGTCGTGCGCCTGGCCGAGACGCAGAAGACGCTGGTCGAGCAGGCGCACAACCAGCTGGAGTCGATGGGTGGGAACGTGCTCGGGACCTGCCTGACGGGCGGCCACGAGTAGGGCTGGCGAGTCCGGGGCGGTGGGCCCGAGCCGGACTGGACACGGCTGAGTCGGTCGGGGAGCGCCGGATCTTCTCGCTTCTCTCTCCTTCTGATGGCCGAAGCTCCCAGCTTCCGAACGCGAACGACCCTGTCGCGCGGAGCCCCGAGTTCCGAACGCCCTCCGTGTTCTGCGTGCTCCTGGTTGCGCAGGGAGTCGGAGCTCGCCCAGTCTTCGATCGGCTGCGAGCCCGGCAAGCCCATCACCATCCGGTTCACGGCCTGCACCCGCCACCATCGCACTCATCCCATCGCCCCCACCCCGCGGAAT
>CAYGST010000633.1:0-2890 GCA_964352415.1 uncultured Planctomycetaceae bacterium
TGGGCACCGACATCGACATGGCGACGGTGCTCGTCCAGAACCGCGTCGCGATCGCAGAACCCTCGTTGCCGGAGGAGGTGAAGCGACTCGGCATCACCACCAAGAAGCAGTCGACGGCGATGGTGATGATGGTGAACCTCGTCGCGCCCGGTGGCGAGTACGACGAGCTCTACCTGTCCAACTACGCGGGTCTGCAGGTCAAGGACATCCTGGCCCGCATCGGCGGCGTCGGCGAGGTCCAGGTCATGGGGGCGAAGGACTTCTCCATGCGCATCTGGCTCGAGCCGAACAAGCTCAAGGCCCTGGGGCTGACGTCCTCCGACGTGCTGCAGTCGATCCGCGAGCAGAACGTTCAGGTCGCGGCCGGCACGATCGGCGCGCCGCCGAACCTGCCGGGGCAGATGTTCCAGTACACGCTGAAGACCGCCGGTCGCCTGGTGGAGGCCTCCGAGTTCGAGGAGCTCGTGGTCAAGGTCGGTGAGGACGGCCAGCTCGTTCGCCTGCGTGACATCGCGCGCGTCGAGCTCGGCGCGGAGAACTACGCCTGGAACGTGCGCCTGAACGGTCTGCCGTCCGTGGGCCTCGCGATCTACCAGCTACCAGGCGCCAACGCGCTCGACGTGGCGGAGGCGGTCGAGGCGAGCATGGACGAGCTGGCCGAGGTCTTCCCGCCCGGGCTCGAGTACAAGATCGGCTTCAACACGACGGACTTCGTGGTCGCCTCGATCGAGGAGGTGCTCATCACCCTGCTCATCGCGGTCCTGCTCGTCGTCCTGACGGTCTACGTCTTCCTGCAGGACTTCCGCACGACGCTGATTCCGGCCGCGACGATCCCGGTCTCGCTGATCGGCACGCTCGCCGTCATGCTCGCGCTGGGGATGTCGATCAACACCCTGTCGCTGTTCGGTCTCGTGCTGGCGATCGGCATCGTCGTCGACGACGCGATCGTCGTGGTCGAGAACACGGTACGGATCATCGACGAGGAGGGCCTGGCGCCGAAGGAGGCCGCCGCCAAGGCGATGGTCGAGATCAGCGGGCCGGTCGTCGCGACGACGCTCGTGCTGCTCGCGGTGTTCGTGCCGACCGCCATGCTCGGCGGGATCACCGGTCAGCTCTACTCGCAGTTCGCGATCACGATCTCCGTGGCGACGGTGTTCTCGTCGATCAACGCGCTGACGCTCAGCCCCGCGCTCTGCGGCATCCTGCTGCGACCGAGCACCGAGTCGCGGAGCTTCTTCTTCCGCGGCTTCAACCGGGCCTTCGATGTCACGACCAAGGGCTACATGGCCGTCGCGGGCGGGATGGTGCGCCGCGCGGGACTCTCGGCCGTGCTCTTCGCCGGGCTCATGGGCGCCACCTACGTGGGCTTCACCTCGCTCCCCGGCGGCTTCCTGCCGGACGAGGACCAGGGCTACTTCTTCGTCGGCGCGACCTTGCCCGAGGGGGCGACGCTCGACCGTTCGACCGAGGTTGCCAAGGAGATCGGTCAGCTCGCCCTCGGGATGGAGGGCGTGCGCGACGTGATCGAGATCGACGGCTTCTCGATGCTCGACGGCGTGATCGCCTCGAACGCGGCCAGCGTCATCGTGATGACCGACAACTGGGAGCTGCGGCAGGACCCTGACCTCTTCATCGAGAGCCTCCTGGCGAAGATTCAGCCGCCGCTCTACATGCGCACGGACGCCATCGCGTTCGCGTTCAGTCCGCCGCCCATCATGGGCCTCGGCTCGGCGGGAGGCTTCACGTTCAAGCTGCAGGACCGCGGCGCAAACGGGCTGATGGCGCTCGAGACGGCAGCGAACGACATGATCGCGGCGGGCAACGCCGATCCGATCCTCACGCGGCTGAACTCCGACTTCACGGCGCGGACGCCGCAGCTCTACCTGGACCTCGATCGCGTCAAGGCCAAGCGTCTGGGGATCCCGCTGTCGAACATCTTCGAGACGCTGCAGACGAACCTGGGCTCGGCCTACGTCAACGACTTCACGATCTTCGGCAAGAACTTCCGCGTCTACGCGCAGGCGGACGCGGAGTACCGGCGGGTCGTCGAGGACATCGGGATGCTCGAGGTTCGCGACCGGAACGGGAGCATGATCCCCGTGTCGTCACTGGTCACGGTGTCGGACACGATCGGGCCCAAGACGATCTTCCGCTACAACCTGTTCCCCTCGGCGACCATCTCGGGCATGGCGGTGCCAGGTAAGAGCTCGGGCGAGGCGGTCGCCGCCATGGAGCGCCTGGCGGAGCAACACCTGCCTGCTTCCATGGGCTTCGAGTGGTCGGGGACGACCTACCAGCAGCTCCAGTCGGCTGGCCAGATCGGGTTCATCTTCGCGCTCGCGATTCTGATGGTGTTCCTCGTCCTCGCGGCGCAGTACGAGAGCTGGGGGATTCCGTTCGCGGTGATTCTCTCCGTGCCGCTGGCGCTGTTGGGTGCTGCCGGTGCGACCTGGGCGCGGATGTTCGACAACAACATCTACACGCAGATTGGCATCGTGCTGCTGATCGGGCTTGCGGCGAAGAGCGCGATTCTGATCGTCGAGTTCGCGAAGGTGAAGCGGGAGGAGGGCATGTCGATCATCGACGCAGCGCTCATGGCCGCGCGTCTGCGCTTCCGCGCGATCCTGATGACGGCCTTCTCGTTCATCCTGGGGGTGATCCCGCTCGCGATCGCGACGGGCGCCGGGGCCGCGTCACGGCAGGCGCTCGGTACGGCGGTGCTCGGAGGCATGCTCGTCGCGACGGTCGGCGGGGTGTTCTTCATCCCGGTGATGTACCGAGTGGTTCAGGGCATCTCCGAGAAGCTGGGCGGCGCGCCGAAGCCGGTGGGAGAGCTGGCGGCGCAGGCGGAGGCCGCGGTGACCGACGAAGGTTGAGGGGGTCTGGGCCG